>JANJUM010000055.1 GCA_024710585.1 Desulforhopalus sp. | reverse complement strand
GAAGCTGCGATCGGCGAACTTGCTGTGGCGGTGAATGGCCTGGGCGACCAGTTCCTTGCCGGTGCCCGATTCCCCGTAGATGAGGACGTTGGCCGGCGTCGGCGCCACCCGCTTGATCATGTCGAAGATCTTGAGCATCTCGCGGCTGCGGCCGATGATTTCGGGGAAGGAGCTGCCCAGCTCCTGGGGAGGAATGAATGGCTGCGCCTTACTGGTTGCCGAGGTGATTACCGCTTTGATCTCGTCGACGTTGAATGGCTTGGTGATATAGTCGACGGCCCCGTTCTTCATGGCGAGGACCGCATCTTCGGGGGAGGCGAAGGCGGTGATCATGATCACTGGCAACTCGGGCAGCCGTTCCTTGGCCGCCTCGAGCAGTTCGATGCCGCTCATTCCCGGCATGCGGATATCGCTGACGACGACGTCCACCCCTTGCTCGTCGAGAAAGGTCAGGGCCTTGTCGCCGCTCTCCACGGCATGCACCGTGTGATTCTCCTTTTCAAGGAGGATCTTGAGGAAATCCCGCATGCTCCGTTCATCGTCGACGATCAGTATCGAGGCCATGTCCCGCCCTTGTCGTGGTCAGCAGTGCCTTCGCCGGCGCGCCATTTCATGGCCTGCGCTCGGCGATACCCGTGGGCGACCGTTTGCAAAAACGTCACCCCCCCATTCCTGCCTATCATATCGTAGAGAGCGGGCGGTGACAAGCAGGGGAGGGGCAGGCTGGTAAAAAAGCGTGACGTTTCGCGCTTTGCGGGCTTACGGTGGGTTGGTTCCGTCGCAAGAAGACGGTGCTGACGGGTGGGGTCGCGCCCTCTTGCTCATCGGTCCGCGCACCGCGAGGCCGCCCCATGTCACGTGGAAGGCCTGCGTGGTGGGACAGGGCGGGGAACGCTACTGTCCCAAGGTGGCGGCGAGTTCGGCGGCGGAGGCGGTGTGGAGCCTGGCGGGGCCCTCTTCGTCCAGTGACCCGCCGGCTCGGAGAACCTCGTCGAACTCCTGGAGGAGGAGGGCGTCGGCGAGGATTTTCGCCTCGATGGTTTGCTGGGGAGGTGGCGCGGTGACGGCGGCGATGACCGTGGCGATCTCCTCGCCCATTTTTGCCGCGGCACCGACCTTGGTCAGTATTTCCTTCGTCGCGGCGGAGCTGAGGCGTTGCAGGTAGGCGGCGCAGAGAATGATGGCGAGGTTGCCGCCCTCGGCCTTGCCGATCTTCTCGGCAAAGCGGGCAGTCGAGGTGATCTGCCGGATGCTGCGGAAGTCTCCGCCCAATGCCCGCTTCACCTCCACGGCCACCTTGTCCTTGAGCAGCTGCTCGCGGACGCCGGCGAAGTCTTCCGGCAGCGAGCCGAGACACTGCTCGGCATACTGGCAGTATGAGGCGCAGCCGAAATCCATCTGCGGGTTGATCATGCGGTGTCCGCAGTGAGCGCACTTTCGGCTGGTATCGTCTTTGTAGAACTCGATCGTTGCCGAACATTTCGGGCAGACGGCTTCGAAGATGGCGTCTGCCTTCCAGTACTTCATGTCTTGGCCGGGGCATTTCATGGCGTTCTCCTTTGCCTGAGGGGTGGAGAAGGGGGGTGGGTTGCGCTGTCTCACTTTCAGCATAGCCCTCGCGCCGCCGCCCCCCCTTGATCTAGGTCAAAGCGAGAAAAATTCCTTCACCCCGCCCGGCATTCGCCCCTGTCGCCACCGCACCGGATGTGACTATTTGGGGCAGTACTCTCCCATTATCCGCTCGATGGCCTGGACCGAGAGAGCGTTTTCGGGCAGGTCGAGCAGGGAGCGGCGCTCCATGTCAAATTCCAGCAGGGCTGGGTCGTGGGGCACCACCCCGGCGACGGGCAGGCCAATTTCCGCGACTTCGGCGAGAAAAGCGTCGCTCAGCTGCTGTGGCCCTCTGGTGACGATGATGCCGATATTCTTGATGTCGAGTTTCAGCCCGGGGATCATCTGGTTGATGCGGCGAACGGCGCGCAGGCCGCGCAGCGAGTAGTCGGTGACGAGAAAGAGCATGTCCACCTTGCCGCTGGTGCGCCGACTGAGGTGCTCCATGCCGGCCTCGTTGTCGACCACGGTGTAGGCGTAATGGGAGGTCAGCTTGTCGGTGAAGCTGTTGAGAATATTGTTGACCATGCAGTAGCAGCCCTGGCCTTCCTGGCGACCCATGACCAGCAGGTCGAAGGCTGGCCTCTCGATAAGCGCCTGCTCGATGAGGGTCTGAAGATAGTTGACCTTATCCATGCCTGAAGGCACCCCCTGCGGGTTTTTCATATACGTCTCGCGGATCTCGCCGATGGTGGTGGGCACGTCGAGCCCCATGGTTTCGCCGAGATTGCTGTTGGGGTCGGCGTCCACCGCCAGGATGGGCGTCTTGCCGCGTGCGGCGAGATAACGAACGACCAGGGCGGCGACGGTGGTCTTGCCCACCCCGCCTTTCCCGGCAAATGCGATAACCTTGTTCATACATTCTCCGTCGATAGAAAATAGGGGACACCGGCCATGGCCTTCACGGCATGGCGGCCGAACACCGACAATAGTAAACATCCTCGTCACAAATCAAAGAAAAAACCACCCCGAAAGAGCGTCGAGGTGGTTGGAGGGATGGGGTGCGCCCGCGACTAGGCAGCTACAGCGGCCTTGCGTTTCTTTTTTTCCTCTTCGGGGGGGCCGAGACGGGCGGTGAGGCCTTGCAGGATGGTGGCGTCGACGGTGGCGTTGCAGGCGATGCCGAGCAGCGACTGATCGACGCCGAAGCATAGGCCGAGAAGTTGCGGCAAGAGCAGCACCGGCAGTTGCGGGGCGGTGGAGATCCCTTTCTGAACCTTCTGGTGACTGTCGCATTGCAGAAAACAATAGGCACAGAGGGAGACGAGGATCTCCGCTCCGGCCGCCCGCGCGCCGCTGATTTTTTCGTCGAGCAGACGACGGCCGAGCACGTCGTCGATGCCCGCCAGGGCGGCGCCACAACACTCCACGGCGCCACGCCAGTACACGCTCTTCGCCCCGCTGCACTCGATCAGCTCGGTGGCGATCTTTGGCACGAAGGAATTGTCGAAGGCAGTCACCTCGCGCGGTCGCAGGAGGTGGCAGCCGTGGAGAACGGCCACCGGGAGGTCCTTAAAGGCGAGGTTGCGCCGTTTGCGGAGTTCCTCCGTGCCCACATCGCGGTGCAGAACGGTGAGGAGATGGTTGACTTCCGCCTTCCCCGAACAATGCAGCCCTTCCCTGGCGAGGATGGCGTTGCATTCCTTGGCCAGCGCCTGGTCGGCAGCCAGGGCCTGGCGCGCCTTGCGCAGGGAGGCGAAGCAGCAGTTGCAGGCCACGGCGATATCCTGGCCACGCTGCTCGGCGACCGCCAGGTTGCGGGCCGCCGCCAGAAGGCTGGCCCGTTCGTCGACATTGCGTGCCGGGTAGCCGCAGCAGGTGAACTCGGCCACCTCCGCCAACTCGATGCCGAAGAGGGCCAGCACGGCCCGGCTTGCGGTGGCGTATTGCGGGATGCGTGCAGGGATATTGCAGCCTTGGAAGAATGCGTAGGTCTTCATGCCGTCGCTCCTTTTCTGAGGGAGGTCAGCGCCCTGTTCTTGAGGCGGTAGAAGATGTCGCAGAGCTCGACCTCGTTGGGGCAGTTCTCCTGGCAGAGGTAGCAGGTCGAGCAACTCCACAGCATCTTCGCGCCCAGGGCGAGTTCGCTCTGGCCGATGCCGAGGCTGTAAATGATCTGGTGAGGCAGCAGACCGAGGGCCTCGCCGGGGTTGTCGTGACCGCGCACCACCGGGCAGACGTTGGTGCAGCGCTGGCAGGAGTAGCAGCCGCGGTAGGAGGTGTTGCCGAGGACGGCTTCGTTGCCGAGGGTCAATGGCGCGGGGATGTCGGCGAGTTCCTTGAAGCTCCTGGCAAAAAATTCACGAATCTTCTGCACGAGATGCAGGTGTTCGTCGATGAAGCTGCCGCGGAGCGCCAGAGGGAAGGAGAAGTTGCTCAACAGGGCCGGTTCCGGCCCGGTACGGAGGAGCAGGGCGTAACGTGCGCTGACAAACAGCTCGCGCAGGTCAATCCCCGAGGGGCAGATGGCCGTGCAGCGGTCGCAGCTGGTGCAGACGTAGAGCCCCTGGCTCATCCTCGCCAACACCCCGGGATCGGTTTCCCTGCCGACGGCAACCCGTTTCAGCTGCTGTACCTTCTCCGAGGGGAGGATGAAGTCGTTGCCGAATGTCTCTGCGAACATGCTCGAGGAACACTCGACGCTGCAGGCCCCGCAGTGGGTGCAGGCGGAGAGGCCGAGCATCTGACGGGTGAGGGCGTTGGCAGGGTTCGCCACCTGATCCCCGCTGACCCGCTTGACCATCAGGGACAAGGGGGCGGCAATGATATGGAACATCTTGCCAAAAGGCAGCCAGGCGAGGAGGGCGAAGCAGGTCAGGAGGTGGAAGGTGGTGAGCAGGGTCACCGTCGTCGCGTCACCGAAGATGGCGAAGAAGGCGGGGGCGACGCGGGCGGCGGTAAAGCCGGCAAAGGCGTGGCGGTTGGAGACGTGGCATTCGCTGCACACACCCTCGTTCAGTTCCTTGCCCATGGCCACCGCCTCAGCCGGTGGCGCGGAGGTGAAGTTGGGGGAGACCAGGCCGTTCTCCGCCACCCAGAAGGCCTCCAGCGCCCGCGCCTCTTCGTCTTCGCCGGGCGAGCCATACTCGGTCACCATCCTCTGGTAGGTGGTGTAGGAGGCCATCTTCGCCCCTTCGAGGAGCATGCCGGAGAGCATGATGGCGGCGATCAGCGCCAGCGCCGTCCAGTCGCCCCAGGTCGAGCGCAGCCGCCGCTTGCGCAGTGCGAGACGGCGCCAGGCGGCGAGAGCGACGCCGGCGAGAACCATGAGACCGAAGACGTTGCGCAGCGTCAGAAAGGGGTCGAGGGTCGGCTGGTAGTTGTCGAAGAGGATGTCGGCCAGCACCAGGTGCAGGGCGTGCATGACGAGGAGGAGAATGAAGCCGGAGAAGATGAGGAAATGGGCGACCCAGCGCAGCAGGCTTTTGTCGAAGGTGCGCTTCTGCAGAAGGAGGTCGGTGACGAGCGATTGGGCGGCGAGGGCGATCTTTGGCCCGAACAAGGTCGCCAGCGCTGCCTTGAGCGCGGCGGTCACCCGGGCGAGGAATGGATAGGGGCGGGTGCTGCCGGGATGAAAGCCCTGGGAAAACCAGGTGAAGAGCTTGACAACAATACCGACGAGACAGACAGCCGCAGACAGGACCAGCAGGGTAGTTACAGTCATGATCGTATCTCTCTCTTCTCAGGGGTTGTTTTCAGCGTGGGCAATGATTGTCGGATTCCCTCGCCGCAGCGCCGTCCTCGACCGGCACCAGCATTGAAAGGGTTGGTGTCTTTTCCTCCTTGTGAGCGAAAATATCATTGACGTGGCCGCCGCCCGGGGCGAGGGGCCGATGCCCCAGGGGGCACAGCGCCGGGGCGATTGCGGCGAAAGCAACGTAAAGTAGAGTAGATGATACCGTCTTTTGCACTCCCCGTCGAGCGGTCATTCGACCCTATATTGAAAATATTTATGTACTACTCGAATAATAATCGTATGAAGCTGCCGTGGGAACACATCCGGGCGCAGGGAGCCCGTCTGCCCGTGGCAGATACCCTGCGCGGCGGCAAGGCGCCTCACCGCCATGGTTCGTGGCGGCGAGGGCCCTTCGCTCTGGCTTGAGCTGCAAGAGAATCAGCTTGCCAAGATCATGCGCGGCCAATTGCGTTTTTCCACGGCCGTGGCGCAAGGCGGTCGTTTTTTTCGGCGGAATCAGGTAGGTTGCCCTCATGGCAAACAGACGCGCCGCCTGAGGCCTCGCCTCAGGGGCGAACGTGAGATGCGAACGGCAGAGAGGAGCATGATGAGCGTAACATCCTTCGTCGGCGCGGGAAAATACGTGCTCGACCCGGAACTGGCAAAGATCGTCAATATTTCCATGGTCCTGGAGATGCCGCTGCTGCTCAAGGGCGAGCCCGGCACCGGCAAGACCATGCTGGCCCATGCCATTGCCGAGAGCCTGCGCATGCCGCTGATCGTTCTTAACGTCAAGTCGAGCATGAAGTTGGTCGAGGCGCTCTATCAGTACGATACCCTGACCAGGCTCAACGACAGCCGTTTCGGGGATTCGCGGCGCGATGTCGCCAACATCGGCGACTATATCCGCATGGGCAAGATCGGCCAGGCCTTCACCTCCGAGGTGCGCACGGTGCTGCTCATCGACGAGATCGACAAGGCGGAGACCGAGTTCCAGGATGACATGCTCGACGTCCTCGACCAGATGCAGTTCGACATCATCGAGACCGACGACACCGTGCGCGCGCGGCAGCGCCCGGTGATCGTCATCACCTCCAACGCCAAGAAAGACCTCTCCGACCCCTTCCTCGGCCGCTGCAACTTCCATCACATCGCCTTTCCCGACCCGAAGATGATGCGCAAAATCGTCGAGGTGCACTTTCCCGACCTCGAGCGGCGCCTCACCGAGCAGGCCATCGCCACCTTCTACGAGCTGCGCAATCTCGACGGGGTGGAAAAGAAGCCGGCCACCCGCGAGCTTATCAACTGGCTGCGCGCTCTGGTTGCCGACCCCGACTTCCGCAGCGGTGACCGGCTCTCCCGGGAAGTGCCCTATCTCGGCATTCTCTTCAAGAAGACCGGCGACTATCAGCGCGCGCTGGGCAGCTTCGGCAAGAAACGCCTCTTCTGAGGGTGACGGGCGATGTTCGTCTCCTTCTTCTACCAGCTCAAGGAAGCCGGGGTGCCGGTGAGCCCCACCGCCTTCCTCACCCTGCACCGCGCCATGGGCGAGGGGCTGGTGCTGTCGCTGGACGATCTCTACACGGCGGCGAGGGCCATCCTCGTCAAGAGCGAGAAGTATTTCGACCTTTATGACCAGATCTTCGCCCATGTCTTCGCCGGCGCCGAGCTGGCCGACCCCCGCGACGAGCAGGGGCTCGAGCTGCTCGCCGGGGCGATGCTCGACGAGTGGCTGAAGAACCCGAGAGAACTTGCCAAAGCCATGGGCGTAGACGAGAAGGAACTGGCCTCGCTGTCGCCGGAGGAATTGCTGGAGTATTTCAAGAAGCGTCTTCAGGACCAGAAGAGCCGTCATGACGGCGGCTCGAAGTGGATCGGCACCGGGGGCACCTCGCCGGTGGGCCACTCCGGCTATCACCCCGGCGGTCTGCGCGTCGGCGGCGTCAGTGGGCGGCGCTCGGCCATCAAGGTGGCCGGGGAGCGGCGCTACCGCGACTACTCGACCCATGGGGTGCTGACGCGCGCCACGGTGGGGGAGGCTTTGAAGCGCCTGCGCCATCTCGTTCCCCAGGGCAGCCGGGACGACCTCGATATCGACGCCTCCATCTCTCGCACGGTCAAAAACGGCGGCGAGATCGAGCTGGTGTTCCGCCGCGCCGTAGTCGACCGGCTCAAGGTGATCCTCGCCATCGACAACGGCGGCTGGTCGATGGAACCCCATATCGAGCTGGTGCAGACCCTGTTCAATTACGCCAAATCGCAGTTCAAAGACTTGCGTATCTGCTATTTCCACAATACCATTTACGACCAGCTGTGGGAGGACCCGGCCCGCTACCGGCGCCCGGTGCCCCTGACCCAGCTGGCCCGGCTCGACCCGGAGACGCGGCTGATTGTCGTCGGCGATGCCAGCATGGCGCCCTACGAGTTGATGTCCGCCGATGGCTCGATTTATGCGTTCGAGCGCAGCGGCAAGCCCTCCATCGAGCAATTGCGTTTTCTCGCCGCCACGTTTCCGCGCCACGTCTGGCTCAACCCCCTCCCGGAGGGGCAGTGGCCCTATACGCGCTCACTGATGATGATCGGCACGGTATTCCCGATGTTCGAGCTCTCCCTCGACGGTCTGGAGAAGGCGGTGCGCCGCCTGACCGGCAAATAAGGGGAGAGATACTGCCGATTTCGGGGAACATATTCCATATCAATATGCTATGAGGACTTCATGACCGCATTTACGCCTTCCTGCCTGCCGCTGCTCATCGGCAGTTTGCCCCTCGCCGATCACCGCGAAGCGACCCGGCTCATCTTCGACGCCACCCCGGAAATGCCCCTCTGGCCGCAGCTGCCCATGTACCGCGAGGAGGGTATGGTGCGGCAGTTCCTCTCCGGGTTGCCCGGGGTACGCGAAGAGGATGGCAAGACCTGCATCGACAGCGACGGTGAGCTCTTTGCCGAAGAGACGCTCGCCTTCTACGAGGAATACCTGGCCATCACCGAGGGGGGCGCCCCTCTCGACGGCTCGCGCTTCGCCCTCGAAGAGGTCGCCGGTCGCGGATTCGCCGTCTTCCTCGAGGAGGCCGCCCTGCACCGCGACCGGCTGCAGGCCCTCAAGGGGCAGACCACCGGGCCCTTCACTTTCTGCACCGCGCTGTGCGACCGCGAAGGGCGGGCTATCTTTTACAACGACCAGCTGCGCGACCTCGCCGTCAAGCACCTCGCCCTGAAGGCACGCTGGCAGACGCAGAAGATGGCAGCATTGTGCGGGCGGACCATCATGTTCTTCGATGAGCCGGCCCTGGCCGGGTTGGGTTCTTCGGCCTTCATCTCCATCAGCCAGGAAGACATCGGCACCTGCCTGGAAGAGGTCTTTGCCGGGGTGCGGGCGGAAAACGGCCTCGTCGGGGTGCATGTCTGCGCCAACACCGAGTGGCCGACGGTGTTCGCCTCGGGCCTCGATATCATCAGCTTCGATGCCTACGGCTACTTCGACCGGCTGGTTCTCTACGCCGAGCATCTCCGGCAGTTTTTTGCCCGTGGGGGGATTCTCGCCAGTGGTATCGTGCCGACTTCGCCGCAATTCATCGGCGGGGAAGACAGTGCGTCGCTCACCGCCAGATGGCTCGAGCAGCTGCGGCAGCTCACCGCCATCGGCATCGACGAGCGGCAGGTGGTGGCGCAGACGCTGATCACCCCGAGCTGCGGCACCGGCGCCCTGACCAGAGCCGAGGCGGAGAAGGTGCTGCGGCTGACCCGGGAGGTCTCGGACGATATCCGTCGGCGCTTTGGCTGCTAAGGGCGGGAGCGACCCCTCGTAGCCCTCGGCCTGCCTGCTTCTCCCCGCGCTTGACCCGGCGAGGCAGCCTCGTGGCGCCGTGAGTCGAGGTATGGCCACGCTGCCGCTTCCTCATTCCCGCTCGGTATCCGGCAGGGAGGGAGGCTGCGGCGCCGTGCTCAACAGGAGGCGCTTGGCGGCGGGGGAGAGGCGCTTGATGAGGCGCTCGCGCCGCGTCGCCTCGCTCCGTGAAAAGGCCGCCTCGCTGTAGACCAGGGCGACCGGCTGCCGGGTGCGGGTATACCTGCAGCCGCCGGCCGGGGAGTTGTGCTCGGCGAGGCGCCGCATGATATCGGTGGTGATGCCGGTGTAGAGGGTGTTGTCGCGGCAGCGCAGGATATAGACCACCCACGGGGCTGGTGGTGGCGAGGGACTGGTGCTCTTGGTCATTGGCGGTGGGTCTGCTCTGCTACTTGTCAAATATGGCGCCGGATGGTAATGAGAGGGCCGTCGCCGGCGGCGGAGGCAGGGCGTGGCAGTCGGCGGCATGGCAGGCCCATCTTGGCGCAGATGGCGACAAAAGACAAGCATACAGTTTCTCCGGCGAGGGCGGGTGGACTCATGGACAGGGAAGCGGAAAAAGCGACGTTGCAGAAACAGGCCCTTACCGAGCATCTGCGGGAGTTGCGCTCCTGCTTGATCGTCTCCCTGGTGGCGGTGCTGGCCGGCTTCGCCCTCTGTTATTCGGTGATCAAGCCCATCGGCACCTGGTTCTTCAAGCCGCTGACGGCGGTGCTGCCCGAGGGCACCTCGCTCATCTTCACCTCCTACCAGGAAGGGTTTTTTTTTATCTAAAGCTCGCCCTGGTCTGCGGCGTGCTCGTCGCCTCGCCGGTCATCTTCTCGCAGTTGTGGCGCTTCGTCGCCCCCGGCCTGTACAGCCATGAGAAGCGGGTGCTGATCCCCTTCTCCCTCCTCTCCACGTTCTGCTTCCTCGGCGGCGCGGCCTTCGGCTACTTCGTCGTCTTCCCTCCCGCCTTCAAGTTCCTCGTCGGCTACAACAACGAATTCCTCACCTCGCTGCCGGCAGTGAGCGAGTACTTCAGCCTCGCTACGAGACTCCTGCTGGCCTTCGGGGTGATCTTCGAGATGCCCATCTTCATGGTCTTTCTCTCCAAGACGGGGATGATTTCCGCCGCTTTTCTCAATCGAAACCGCAAGTACGCCATCCTCGTCAATTTCATCGTCGCCGCCATTCTCACCCCCACCCCGGACATCGTCAACCAGCTGATGATGGCCGTGCCGCTGCTGGTGCTCTACGAGATCAGTGTCGTCGCCGTGTGGATGTTTGCCGGCAAGGGGTTCAAGGGCTTCGGAGACGGCGCGGGGGCTTCGGACGGGAATGCCTCCTGAGAGGTTCCATCCTGGCAATCTTGTCCTCTTTGGTATATAAGTGAAGGCGACGGAAGAACCACTGTCGCAAGACATCGGGCGTCGCGGCGGTGTTTTCGGCGCGACGCGCCATCGGGTAACAACACATGCGGAGGTGATTTATGGCCACGAATGCTGAATATGACAGGTTGATCGACATCGGCAGACCACCGAATATCAAAAAACGTTTTCCCCACTCGCGCGCCCTGCTGGTCAGCGGCAAGGTCATCGACCGCGCCATGACCGCCAAGGGCGGGGCGATGACCATCGCCGCCAACGGCCGCAACAGCTTCATCATCCGCGGCGCCCTGGCGGCGGCGCAGCGCGCCGATGCGGCGATCATCATCGAGATCGCCCGCTCCGAGGGCAACTACTGCCCGGTCAACGGCTACAATATCGCCATGTATGTCGACACCCTGTGCAATGAGTTGGGAATCACCGTGCCGGTAGCCATCCACGCCGACCACTACGGCATCAAGAGTGAGGCCGATCTGCACTTCGCCAAGAGCGACATCCCCGGGATGTTCGATGCCGGCATCACCTCCATCGCCGTCGACGCCTCGCATATGGCCGACGACCTCAACCTGCTGGCCAATATCGACATCAACCCGTTCATCCCCGCCTGGGCCGGGCTGGAGACCGAGGTCGGCGAGATCAAGGGCGACCAGGGGCTGTCCACCGTCGAAGACGCCTCCTTCCTCATCAAGGGCCTCAACGCCCACGGCATCTTCCCCGATTGGATCGCCCTCAACAACGGCACCACCCATGGCCTCGAGGCCAGCGGGCAGGGGATCCAGGTGGAGTTGACCGCCGCCATCCACGAGGCGCTCGCCCCCTACTGCATCTCCGGCGCCCAGCACGGCACCTCCGGCAACAACTCCGAGAAGCTGCGCGCCATCGCCGCCCGCACCCACACCACCAAGGCCAATGTCGCCACCGCCCTGCAGATGGTCTCGTGGGGGGTCGAGGTCAACGACTTCGGTAACGCCATCCTCGACGCCGACGGCAACTTCATCAAGCTCCCCGACCAGGGGGTGACAGAGGAAGTGTGGGCGAAGATGACCGCCCACGCCGCCAAGAACGGCTGGAAGGGCGGCAACTACAAGAACCTCAACCTGCCCTTCGAGAACCTGCTGCTGTCGCAGCCGCCCGAGGTGCGCCAGCGCATGTGCAAGGGCGTCGAGGACTTCGTCTACAAGATCCTCGTCGAGGTGTTCAACGCCGCCGGAACCGCCACTTTGGCCAAAGAGGCCATCCTTGCCGCCGGTTCCCATGACCTCGGCGCCAAGGGCCGGACTGTCGAGGACCCGGCCGCGTGGACCAGGGAGAAGATCGTCGCGCGGGCCAAGACCCTCAACAGCGATAAGGGCCCGGAAGGCGATTTCGACGATTGATGCTCCCTCTCGGCCTCGTTTGCCGGCAATTCTTCATCATTCCATGAGCCAATGAACAACATCCTCATCACCGGCGCCGCCGGGTTTATCGGAGCCCATCTCGCCAAACGCCTCATCGCCGGCGGTGCCGAGGTGGTCGGCCTCGACAACCTCAACGACTACTACGACCAGCAGTTGAAGAAGGACCGCATGGCTACGCTGGCCGCCGGGCCGCGCTTCCGCCATGTCGATATCGATCTCGCCGACCGGCAGGCCATGGCCGATCTTTTCGCCGAGAACCGTTTCGATGCGGTGGTCAACCTCGCTGCCCAGGCGGGAGTCCGCTATTCTCTCATCAACCCGCACTCCTACGTCGACACCAACATCGTCGGTTTCGTCAACGTTCTTGAGGGCTGTCGCCATTCCGGGGTCAAGCATCTCGTCTACGCCTCATCGAGCTCGGTGTATGGGGCCAATACGAAGATGCCGTTTTCGGTGCATGACAACGTCGACCACCCGGTTTCGCTCTATGCCGCCTCGAAGAAAGCCAACGAGCTGATGGCCCATACCTACAGCCATCTCTTTGGCCTGCCGACCACCGGACTGCGCTTTTTCACCGTCTACGGGCCGTGGGGAAGGCCGGACATGGCGCTGTTCCTGTTCACCCGGGCAATCCTCGAAGGCCGGCCCATCGATGTCTTTAACAACGGGCAGATGGAGAGGGATTTCACCTATATCGACGATATCGTCGAAGGGGTCTGCCGGGTGGTGCACCGGGTGCCGCAGGGCGACCAGCAGTGGCGCGGCGACAGTCCCGACCCGGCGACCTCCTACTGCCCCTACCGGGTCTACAATATCGGCAACAACAACAAGGAGAAGCTGCTCCGCTATATCGAGGTGCTCGAAGACACTCTCGGCAAGAAGGCGGAAAAACGCCTGCTGCCGATGCAGCCCGGCGACGTTCCGGCCACCTATGCCGATGTCGACGATCTCGTCGCCGATCTCGGCTATAAGCCGGGGACGACACTGGAATACGGTATCGGCCAGTTCGTTCGCTGGTACAAGGAATATTACAAGATAGACCAGTAGGCAGGTTGCTGGACGTGTGCATGCACGGCCGAAGCGGGGCGCCCCACTTCGGCCGTCGTCGTTTTACAGCTCTTGCAGGAGAGTGAGGGCTGCGCTGGCGATGGCCGGGGCGTCGATGGCGCTGTTGCCCCACAGGGTGGCTTGCGGGCCATGTTCGACGAAGTGGTCGGGGTGGCCGAGCAGGGTGGTGCGCAGCTGGTGCAGGCCATGGCGGCTGAAGAGCTCGAGCACCGAACTCCCGAAGCCCCCCAGGCGGGCGTTGTCCTCGACGGTCACCACCCGGCCGGTATGGCGCGCCCAGTGGCAGATGAGCTCGGCATCGAGGGGCTTGATGAAGCGGGGGTTGATCACCGCGCAGCCGACGCCCTGCAGGGCAAGGATCTGGGCCGCTTCCAGGGCCGCCTGGACGCGGTTGCCCACCGGCAGGAGGAGGATGTCGTCGCCCTCGCGCAGTACCTCGCCCTTTCCTATCGGCAGAGGTTCAGGGTTGTCACTGAGGGTGGCGCCACAGCCGACGCCGCGCGGGTAACGCAGTGCCACCGGGCCGTTGTGAGCGAGGGCGGTGGCCAGCATACGCTGCAGTTCGAGTTCGTCCTTGGGCGCCATGAGGACGAGGTTGGGGATATAGCGCAGGAAGCTGAGGTCGAAGACGCCGTGGTGGGTGGGGCCGTCGTCGCCGACCACCCCGGCACGGTCGATGGCCAGGGTCACCGGCAGGTTGGGGATGCAGATGTCGTGGATGACCTGGTCGAGGGCTCGCTGGAAGAAGGTCGAGTAGATGGCCACCACCGGTCGCAGGCCTTCCACCGCTAGCCCGGCGGCGAAGGTCACCGCATGCTGCTCGGCGATGCCGACATCGAAAAAGCGGTCGGGATACGTCTTGGCGAAGCCACTCAGGCCGGTTCCGGAGACCATGGCGGCGGAGATGGCGACGATGCGGCTGTCGCGCTGCGCCATGCCTACCAGGGTGTCGCCAAAGACCTGGGTGTAGGAGGGCGTCTTCGCCGAACCATTGGGTTTGCCACTGGCCACGTCGAAGGGGCCGATGCCATGGAAGATGTCGGGGTTGCTCTCGGCCGGGTCGTAGCCTTTGCCCTTTTTGGTGAGGACATGGATCAGCATCGGCCCCTGAGAGTTGTCGCGCACCGTCTCCAGGGTTTCGATGAGATCTTCAAGGTTGTGACCGTCGATGGGGCCGATATAGTTGAACTTGAAGGCCTCGAAGAGCATCCCCGGGGTGAAGAAGCTCTTGAAGCTCTCCTCGCTTTTGCGGAGGATGTTGAGGATGTTCTCGCCGACATCGGAGATCTGCAGCTTTTCCACCAGGTGCGCCTTGACGCGGCGCATGGTTTTGCCGGTGAGCTTGCGGCTGAGGAAGCTGGAGAGCGCGCCAACATTAGGAGAAATCGACATCTCGTTGTCGTTCAGGATGACGATCAGGTCTTTGTCGAGGTGGCCGGCGTGGTTGAGCGCCTCGAAGGCCAGGCCGGCGGTCATCGACCCGTCGCCAATGACGGCAATGGCGCGGCGGCTATCCTTCTTGAGGGTCTTGGCGAGGGTGATGCCCAGGGCGGCGGAGATCGAGGTCGAGCTGTGGCCGGTCTCGAAGGCGTCGTAGGCGCTTTCCTTGAACTTGGGAAAGCCGCTCAGCCCCTGGTATTGCCGCAGGGTGGCGAACCGTTCCCGGCGGCCGGTGACGATCTTGTGGGCATAGCTCTGGTGGCCGACATCCCAGATGAGCTTGTCATGCGGGGTGTCGAAGACGAAGTGCAGGGCAAGCGTCAGCTCGACCACGCCGAGGCTGGGGGCGAGGTGGCCGCCGTTATTGGCGACGGTGGCGACGATGACCTCGCGGATCTCCGCCGCCAACTCGTTGAGCTGGGCGACGTTCAGTTTGCGAATATCCTGTGGCGAATTGATCCCGTCAAGAAGCCTTGCCGGGGCGCTTACCGATGATGGCATACGTCAGTACAAGAGAAAAGGGAGAATCTAGTTGCTGCGGGTGGTGATATAGGTGGCCAGCCGGCGCAGCGGTTCGGCCTTGTCGTCGAAGGCGGCCAGGGCCAGTATGGCCTCGGTGGCGGCCTGCGCGGCCAGGCGTCGCGTCTCTTTTAGCCCGAAGAAGGCGGGATAGGTGGCCTTGCCGCGGTTGGCGTCGGAGCCGGCGGCCTTGCCGAGTTCTTCGGTGGTAGAGGTAACATTAAGGATGTCGTCGACGATCTGAAAGGCGAGACCGATCTTTTCCCCGTAGCGGGTGAGGTCGTCGTACTGTTTTGCGCTGGCCCCGGCCGCCAGGGCGCCGGCCTGCAGGGAGCAGGTGATCAGGGCGCCGGTCTTGGCGCGGTGAATGGTCTGCAGGCGCTGAAAATCGATGGTCACCTTCTCGCTGTCGATATCCAGCGATTGACCGCCGACCATGCCCAGGGGGCCGGCAGCGGCGGCGATGATCTCGATGATCTTCAGGCGCTCTGCAGCGGGGAGTCCGGTGCCGTGCGCGCCGCTCAGCAGGTGGAAGGCCAGGGTAAGCAGGCCATCGCCGGCGAGGATGGCCCCGGCCTCGCCGTAGAGGACATGGTTGGTCGGCTTGCCGCGGCGCAGGGCGTCGTTGTCCATGGCCGGCAGGTCGTCGTGGATGAGGGAGTAGGTGTGGATGTACTCCAGGGCGCAGGCGATGGGCAGCAGTCGCGCGGCGACCCCGGCGCTGCCGTCGATGGCCTCGCCGGCCGCCAGGCAGAGGATCGGGCGGATGCGCTTGCCGCCAGCGAAGAGGCTGTAACGCATCGCCTCGAGATGCCGGGAGAAGGGGCCCGAGTCCTCGAGCATGAGGTCCTGCAGGCCGGCCTCGACGAAGCGGCGCTTCTCCTCCAGGTAAAGATCAAGTTCCACGTTCCGGTCCTTCGAAGGGGCTCGACTCGAGCTTGCCGTCCTTTTCCAGGAGCAGCTCGACCTTGGCCTTCGCTTCGGCTAACTGTTGATGACAATAGGCGGCCAGCTGGATGCCCTCGTCGAATTTTTTCAGGCTGCTTTCCAGGCTTTGCTCGCCGTCGGCCAGCTCCTCGGTGAGCTGTTCGAGCCTTGCCAGGGCCGCCTCGAAGGTCTTTTTCGCCATAATCCCAGGGTGGTGCAAAGAAAATTGGCCGTTGCCACCAGGCGCGGTTTTGGCTACAACCATGGCTGGTGGAGCTGGTGCGTGCGCCCGGCTCGCAGTGATGACGTATGAGGGGAAACAATCCGTATATATTCCTTCGCCGGGGAGAAGTCGAGGGGAAAATGGCCTGCGCCAAGGCGCAGTTCGACCACCTCGGGTCCCGGCCACCCGCCGCCGGCGGAGAGAGACAGCAATGAAACAGACCATCGAGCTCTTCTGCCAGTGGCTGAGCGTGGAGCGCGGCTACTCCCCGCACACGGTCAGCGGCTACCGTCGCGACCTCCTCGAATTCGCCAGCCTGCTCGGCGGAGAATGCACACCGGCGGAGGTCGGCCCCGCCCGGGTGCGGGCCTTTATCGTCTCTCTCCATGGCCGCAACAGCGCCGCCTCGGTGGCCAGGAAGCTCTCGGCACTGCGCACTTTCTTCCGTTTTGCCTGCCGCCGCGGCTTGCTCGCAGCCGATCCGCTGAGCGGCCTCTCCGGCCCCAAGGTCGGGCGTCATATCCCGGTGTTCCTCACCGTCGACGAGACCTTCGCCCTGCTCGAGGCCCCTGGGCCCCAGGACACTTTCATGCACCGCGACCGCGCCCTGCTCGAGCTGCTCTATTCCACCGGCATACGCGTCGCCGAGCTGGTGTCGCGGGATGTCGAAGATCTTGATTTCACCGAGGAGGTGCTTAAGGTACGGGGCAAAGGAAACAAGGAGCGGCTGGTGCCGGTTGGCCGTCCCGCCCTCGAGGCGGTGGGCAACTGGCTGCCGCAGCGCCTGCAGTTGATGCGCGAGCGGGCCGGTCGGGGGCGTCAGGTGGAAGATCGGGCGCTCTTTCTCAACGGCCAGGGCAGCCGGCTCTCAGCGCGCAGCGTCGAGCGGACGGTCAGGGCCTACGGCGAGCGGGCCGGCCTGGTGCAGGCGGTCACGCCCCACGCCCTTCGCCACTCCTTCGCCACCCATCTGCTCGAGATGGGGGCGGACCTGCGCTCGGTTCAGGAACTCCTCGGCCACGCCAGCCTGTCGACGACGCAGCGCTACACCCACCTGACCATCGACCATCTCGCCGCCATCTACGACCGGGCTCATCCCCTGTCCGCCGACTCGCAGGAGCAGCCAGACACGGCGCAGCGAAAAGAACAACCTTGAGCAATGAGGACCATGAAAATTCGATCGACCACCATTCTCGCCGTACGCCACAAGGGCCGCGTCGCCCTGGCCGGCGACGGCCAGGTGTCCCTTGGCAACACCGTCATGAAGCACCAGGCGCGCAAGGTGCGGCGCCTCTATCACGACCGGGTCATTACCGGCTTCGCCGGCGCCACTGCCGACGCCTTCACCCTCTACGACAAACTCGAGCAGAAACTCGAGCAGTACAGCGGCAACCTCCTTCGGGCCGCGGTGGAGCTGGCCAAGGAGTGGCGTACCGATAAGTACCTGCGGCGTCTCGAAGCGATGATGATCGCCGTCGACCGCGACCACTCGCTGCTGCTCTCCGGCACCGGAGATGTCATCGAGGCCGATCGCGGGGTCTTGGCCATCGGCTCAGGGGGGCCTTACGCCCAGGCGGCGGCCCTGGCCCTCATCGACCACAGCGACCTCGATGCCGAGGCGATCTGCCAGGCGGCCATGGAAATAGCCGCCAACATCTGTGTCTTCACCAATTCTTCCATCATCATCGAGAGCATATGATCGCCAATCAGTCCCTCACCCCGAGGCAGATTCTCCTCGAACTGGACAAGTACATCGTCGGCCAGGCGGCCGCCAAGCGCTCGGTGGCCATTGCCCTGCGCAACCGCTGGCGGCGGCGCCACGTGCCCCCGCCGCTGTGCCAGGAGATCGCCCCGAAGAATATCATTATGATCGGACCCACCGGCGTCGGCAAGACGGAGATCGCCCGGCGCCTCGCCGCCCTGGCCCAGTCGCCCTTCATCAAGGTCGAGGCTTCGAAGTACACCGAGGTCGGCTATGTCGGGCGTGATGTCGAGTCGATGGTGCGCGATCTCGTCGAGCTGGCCATCAACATGGTCAAGGCGGAGGAAAAGGAACGCCTCGAGGGCATCGCCGCCGCCAACAGCGAAGATCGCCTCCTCGACCTGCTGCTGCCGCCCGGTCCCGGCGCTTCAACAGCGGCTGGCCCGGAAGGCAGTGCGTCCTTCACCATGGTCAACCCCGACTTGCCGGTGCGCCGCGAGCAGGCGGGGGAGAACAGCACGAGGGAGAAATTTCGCCGCATGCTGCGCGAGGGACGGCTTGACGAGCGCGAGGTCGAGGTGTCGCTGAGCGAGACGAAGTCGCTGCCGATGGTCGAGGTGATGACCACTTCCGGCATGGAGGAGATGCAGTCCAGTCTGCAGGAGGCCTTTGGCAAGATCTTCCCGCGCAAGAAAAAGAAACGGCGCATGAAGGTGCCCGAGGCCCTCGAGGCCATCCGCAAGGAGGAGATGGAGCGCCTGGTGGATATGGAGAAGGTGGTCAAGGAGGCCCTGCGGCGCACCGAGGAGTCGGGCATCATCTTCCTCGACGAGATCGACAAGATCGCCTCGCGCGGCGGTGGTGGTTCCCATGGCCCGGAGGTGTCGCGGGAGGGGGTGCAGCGCGACCTGCTGCCCATCGTCGAAGGGGCCACGGTGACCACCAAGCACGGCATGGTCAAGACCGATCATATCCTCTTCATCGCCAGCGGCGCCTTCCACATGAGCAAGCCCTCCGACCTCATTCCCGAGCTGCAGGGCCGCTTCCCCATCCGCGTAGAGTTGCAGCCGCTCGGCAAGGAGGAGTTTATCCGCATCCTCACCGAACCGGAAAACGCCCTCGTCAAGCAGTATGTGGCCTTGATGGCCACCGAGGGGGTGGAGCTGGTCTTCGAGCCCGGGGCGGTGGAAGAGATCGCCGCCATCGCCGTCGAGGTCAACGGCACCACCGAGGAGATCGGCGCCCGCCGTCTGCATACGGTGATGGAGCGGGTGCTCGACACCCTGTCCTTCGACGCCTCGGAAATGGGCGAATCGCGCTTCGTGGTCACCGCCGACTATGTGCGCCAGCAGCTACGCGACATCGTCAGGGATCAGGACCTCAGCCGTTATATCCTCTAGCGGCGGGACAGCCTGGAGAAAATACCATGTTCCTGCGTTTTTTCGGCAAGAAGGAGAGAGGGGCGTCGGCCGCTGGCGGAGCCGGGGCGGTGGATACGGAGATGTTCTACTGCGAGGTCTGTGGTGGAGAGTTCCGCCACCACCTCGACGCCTGCCCCTCGTGCGGGGTAGCTCTGGAGAGTGGCGCGGTGCGGCTGGATCGGCTGCGGCAGGAGCAACAGCGCCGCAACGCCCGCCCGGCATCGCTCCCTCCGGGCAGCGCCACCGTCAACCTGCGCCGCGGCCCGCTGCGCGACATGAAGGAGCTGCAGCGGGTCCTTGCCGAAGAAGGCGTGCCGAGCATCCTCGGCGGCGAGGAGGGGGAGTGCGGGCGCGGCTGCTGCGGGCCCGAGTTGTATCTCAAGATTCGCCCCGAAGATGCCGACCTCGCCTTGGAGATCCTCGCCCGCGATTTTGTGCGTCACACCGCCGTTGATAGCAACGAGCTCAGCCGTGCCGCGGCGGTCTTCGACCCGCGCCTCGCGCAAGTGGTCTGCCCGGCCTGTGGCTGCCGCTTCTCGCCCACCGTCGGCGCCTGCCCCGACTGCGGCCTGTCCTTCGAGTAGCCTTTCCCCGCCCTTTCAGCCGTTTCTCGCGGCACCGTTGTTTTCCCAGCGTTTCTTTCTCTGGGTGAGCACGATCGGCTTCTTGCTGAAGGTGATCGCCTTGCCGTCGAGGATCTCGTCGATGGTATCGCTGAGCTGCCGGCAGGGCCGCACGGTGAGGTCCTTGAGCACCTCGATGTCGACCTCGCCACGCCCCGGAAAGTGCAGGGTGAGCTGGACCGGACAGTTGCCGTGGAACTGGTAGAGGGCCTTCTTGACCCGCTCCATCTGCTGCCGGGAGACCTTGTCGGCCTGCATCCTGATGCGCGCTCCCTCTGTGTATTTCTCCCTGGCCGCCGCCAGCGTGTCGATGGCGTCGGCGATGATCTTGGCACCGCGCTCGTCTTTTTTCACCGTGCCCTGGACGATGATCGGGTCGGTGGAGGAGAGGATCTCCTCGCAGCTGCTGTAGGCATCGGGAAAGACCACCACCTCCACCGCCTCGAAGACATCCTCGACGGTCAGAAAGGCCATGGGGTCGCCGCGCTTGCTCTTGTGCTTCTTGAACGAACGGATGAGGCCGCCAATGCGCACCGCCTGGTCTTCGCTCTGCTCGGCCAGTTCCTGGATAGTGCAGTCGATGACCGTCTTGATCTCGGGGAGGGCGGCGTCCAGGGGGTGGCCGGTGATATAGAAGCCGACGGTCTCCTTTTCGAAGGCGAGCTTCTTGCGGTCGTCCCACTCGGCGATATCCGGCATCGGCAGGCTGGGGACCTCCTTGGAGCTTTTTTCCTTGTTGCCCAGGGAGAAGAGGGACAGCTGGCCGCTCATCTGGTCGCGCTGCACCGCCTTGGCCTGCTCCATGGTCTTGTCGAGCATGGCGAAGAGCTGGGAGCGGCGATGGCCAAGGGAGTCAAAAGAACCCGACTTGATGAGGCTCTCGATGACCCGGCTGTTGACCCGGCGCGAGTCGACGCGGTTGCAGAAGTCGCCCAGCGAGGTGAACTTGCCGTTTTTCTGGCGCTCCTCGATGACCGAATCGAGCGCCGACTCGCCGACGTTCTTCACCGCCGCCAGGCCGAAGCGGATGCGGTCGTTGATGACGCTGAAGTCCTTTTCACTCTCGTTGATGTCCGGGGGCAGCACCTCGATGCCATGCTCCTTGCACTCGCTGATATAGAGAACCACCTTGTCGGTGTTGGTCATATCGCAGGAGAGCAGCGCCGCCATGAACTGGGGCATGTAGTGGGCTTTGAGGTAGGCGGTCTGGTAGGCCACCAGGGCGTAGGCCGCCGAATGCGACTTGTTGAAGCCGTAGCCGGCAAACTTGGCCATGAGGTCGAAGATATATTCCGCCTTGTCGGCGGGGTGGCCGTTCTTCACCGCCCCTTCCATGAACTTGGCCTTCTCCGCGGCCATGGCCTCGGGGATCTTCTTGCCCATGGCGCGGCGCAGCAGGTCGGCATCGCCCAGGGAGTAGCTGGCGAGGATGTTGGCGATCTTCATCACCTGTTCCTGGTAGACGATGACCCCGTAGGTCTCCTCCAGCACCGGCTTGATCTCCGGAAGGATATAGTTGGCGGTGCGGCGTCGGTGCTTGGTCTCGACGAAGTCGTCGACCATGCCCGAGTCGAGGGGGCCGGGGCGGTACAGGGCGACCAGGGCGATGAGGTCAGTGAACTGCTCCGGGGCCATCTTGACGAGGAGCTCGCGCATCCCCGAACTCTCCAGCTGGAAGACGCCCTGGGCGTCGCCGCGGCAGAGCAGGTCGAAGGTCTTGGCGTCATCCATGGGGATGGCGTCGATATCGAGGTCGATGCCGATATCCTTCTTGATGTGCTTCAGCGCCTTGTCGATGACCGTCAGCGTCTTCAGCCCGAGGAAGTCGAACTTGATCAGCCCGGTCATCTCGGTGTGCTTCATGTCATACTGAGTCAGCGTCTCGTCGTTGCTGCCACGGCAGGTCGGCAGGTACTGGGTCATCGGCCCCGGCGAGACCACCACCCCGGCGGCGTGGGTCGAGGTATGCCGGGCCAGCCCTTCGAGGGTCCTGGAGATGCTCAGCAGCTCGGCCATGCGCGGGTCGCTGCTCGCCACCTCCTGAAGCTTGGGCTCCTCCTCCATGGCCTTCTTGATGGTCATCTTGAGCTGTTCCGGCACCAGCTTGGCGACCTTGTCGACCTCGCCGTAGGGGATGTCGAGGGCGCGGCCGACATCGCGGATGACCCCCCTGGCTTTCATCGACCCGTAGGTGACGATCTGCGCGACATGCTCGGCGCCGCCGTATTTCTGGCGCACGTAGTCGATGACCTCGCCGCGCCGCTCCTGGCAGAAGTCGATGTCGAAGTCGGGCATCGACTTGCGCTCGATATTGAGGAAGCGCTCGAAGATCAGTCCGTAGGGGATAGGGTCGATGTTGGTGATGCGCATGGCGTAGGCGGCCAGGCTGCCGGCGCCCGAGCCGCGGCCGGGGCCGACGGGGATCTGTCTGTCCTTGGCCCAGTTGATGAAGTCGGCGACGATGAGGAAATAGGCGGGAAAGCCCATGGTGCAGATGACGTCGATCTCTGTCTTGAGGCGGTCGGTGTAGGTCTTTTCCGCCTCGGCGGTGAACCGGCCCGCCTTGCGCATCTCGTTGAAGCGGGCCTTCAGGCCGTCCCAGCAGGCCCGTTTGAACATCGTCTCAAGGGACTCGCCCTCGGGCACCGGGAAGTTTGGGAAGTAATACTCGCCAAAGTTGATCTCCAGGTTGCAGCGCTCGGCAACCTCGACAGTATTGGCGATCGCCTCCGGGCAGTAGGCGAAGTTCTTGCGCATGGTCTCCGGCGACTTGAAATAGAGCTCGTCGGTGGAGAACTTGAAGCGGTTTTGGTCGTTGATGGTCTTGCCGGTCTGGATGCAGAGCAGCAGCTCGTGGGCGTGGGCCTCCTCCTTATTGAGGTAGTGGCAGTCGTTGGTGGCCACCAGCTTGACGCCAAGTTCGCCGCTCAGGGCGATCAGCCCCTTGTTGACCTTTTCCTGCTCGAGCAGGCCGTTTTCCTGGATCTCGAAATAGAGCCGGTCGCCGAAGATGTCCATCAGCTCCCGCGCCTTGGCTCGCGCCCCGTCCATATCGCCCCTGCCGATGAGAAAGGGCACCTGGCCATGGAGACAGGCGGTCATGGCGATGATGCCCTCCTGATAGCGGCGCAGGGTTTCCATGTCGATGCGCGGCTTGTAGTAGAAGCCTTCGAACTGGGCGATGCTCGCCATCTTCATGAGGTTGCTGTAGCCGGTGCGGTTCATCGCCAGGAGGACGATATGGTAGGCTGTCTGTCCGTCGACCGGCTTTTTCTCGCGCATGTCGCCGGGGGCGATATAGAGCTCGCAGCCGATGATCGGCTTGATGCCCGCCTTCTTGGCCTTGGAATAGAACTCCAGCGCCCCGAACATCGCCCCGTGGTCGGTGATGGCGACGCTGTCCATGCCGTACTCCTTGCACTTCTCGAGAAGGTCGGGAATGCGGATGGCCCCGTCGAGGAGGCTGTACTGGGTATGGACATGGAGATGGGTGAAGCCTGCGCTCATGGTGACATCCTTTTTGCAGAAGGCAGGAAATGGCGCCCGAAGGAGCGGCCTTGGCCCTGCAGCCTACCAATTATTGAGAAGTATTCCTGGGTTTGGTTTCGTCGAGTAATAGCATAGAACGCCTCATTTTGCACTGGAATTGCCGTTCATGCGGCTGTGGGGGAGAGGCTTCTCATTTCGCAAGGATAGCCTGCGCACCCTGCAGATGCACTCGGTGTTTACCATTGCGCTTGATGTGCCGCAGCGAGACTGCCGGCTGGGGCGGTTTCCGGGGCGAAAAAAAGATGGGCAAAAGGGAATGGCCGAGGATAAACTGCTTGTCGTTTGTCGGGGGGTAGGGTAGCCTTGACTTTTGCCGGGCGCCGAGTCGATTGCGACCTGTGCAACTGTTTTCGACACCTGGGGTATGGGCGCATGCTACCGGGATTATTACTAAAAAATTAGGCAAACACCCCGGCGCCTGCTGTTTGGCGCCACATGAGAGCGGGTCGACCCGAAAGAATGAGCAGACGCTGCAGATGAAAGTGGATTCGCGTCATAAGACCGGTATCTCTCTGCAGGGCAATATTGCCTTGATAGAGCTGAACAGCATTTTTCAGTTTTTCGATTACGCCACCGTCTCCGGGGAGTTGCGTGTGGTGACCGACCAAAACAATGCCAGCTTCTTTTTTCAGAAAGGCATTCTCATCTTCGGAGCCTTGAGCCGCAACAGCAAGCGCATCGGCGACCTCCTGCTCGAATCGGGGGCGATCAATGCCAGCCAGCTCGCCCAGTGTCTGAAGATCCACAACCAGCACGGCATGCGCCGCCGGCTGGGTGACATCCTTGTCCGCAAGGGCTTCCTCAAGTTCGAGATCCTGGTGGACCTCCTCAAGCTGCAGGCCCGCGAGGCCTTTTTCGAGACCTTGTCGTGGAAGCGGGGCATGTTCTTCTTCTACGCCAATCAGTACCCCTCCCAGGAGGAGATCCTCATCAACGAGCGTATCGACCACCTTCTGCTGGAAGGCATCGTCCGCATGGACAACTCCGAACCCGGCAAGAACTAGCTCTGACGGGACTCCTCCCGCTCCTCCTCCCCTTCGCCCTCTTCTCCGACCCGCAGCTGCTCGCGGTGGATGTTGAACCGTTCCCTGATCTTGGCATAGGATACCAGCTCGGACTCTCGCTCCGAGGGAGTGAGGAAGGACTCCAGCTTGGTCTTGAGAATCACCGGGTTGACCTCCGAATTGATGGCGATGACGCCTTCCATGATGATTTTCTGCAGCAGGAGTTCGTGGTTGGTACGTTCACGCACTGTGGCGGCAAAGGGCAGAAAGAAGAAATTGGAGAAGATCAGGCCATAGAGGGTCGAGGTCAACGCCACGGGGATGGCCTGGAGGATGACGGTGGTGTCGCCGATACCGCCGAGCATGGCGATCAGGCCGACCACCGAGCCCATCATGCCGAAGGCCGGGAGGTAATCGGCGATGGCGCGGATGACCCGTTCCGAGTCCTCGCGCCGCAAGCGGAAAAAGTACATCTCGGTGTTGAGGATGTCTCTGATCTGTTCGATCTTGTAGCCATCCACCAGGCAGCCCAGGGCGCGGCGCAGGAAGAGGATGGTGGTTTCGTTCTCGTGCTTCTGCAGGGTGAGGATGCCCTCGACGCGGGAGCGGATGGAAAGGTCGATGAGGATGTTGATGATCTCCGTTTCTCGGGGCACCGGTCGGCGATAGGCGGCGAGGAGCACCCGGACGACATTTTCCATCTGCTCCGCCTTGAAGCTGAACAGCGCCGCGGCGGCTGTGCCGCCGAAGACGATCAGCCATCCGGACAGGTTGAAGTAGAGAGCGAGGTTGCCGGGGATGATGAAACCGGAGAGGAATAGCCCGCTGCCGAGAACGATACCGATGAGGTTTTTTCGTTTCATAGTCCTTTTTGCCTGGATTTATCGCAGGTTCTCCGCCGTCGCCGGCAGGGGCTCGGGGAGCCGTTTGGAGATGATGATCTCGACGCGGCGGTTTTTGGCGCGGTTGTCGGCGGTGGTGTTGGGGGCTATCGGCCGATAGGAGGAGTAGCCGCTGACCACGAACTGGCTGGGGTCCATGCCCATCTCTTCGATGAGATAGCGGGCCACCGAACTGGCGCGGGCGACGGAAAGCTCCCAGTTGCTCTTGAAGAGGCTGGAGCGCATGGGGATGTTGTCGGTATGTCCGACGACATTGATCATATACGGGGTGTAGCGGATCGCGGCGGCGACCTTCTCGAGGGAGGATCTGGCTTTATCGGAGAGCACGCTCTCGCCGAGGCCGAAGAGCAGGTCGCTGGTGAGGATGATGCGCACCGTCTGGTCGGGGACGATATCGATGCTGGCGAAGTCTTCGAGGTCGTTGGTCTCGAGGGCGCCCCTGCCGACCCTGTAGATTTCACGGAAGGTGTCGGCCGGTGGCGAGGCCGAGGGGTCGCCCTGGCTGACCATCGGGCGGGGGTAGACAATATCCTCGTCGGGCAGGGGGACCGGGGGAACTGCCAGGGGAGTGTGGGAATCACCGGGGACCGGCACCGCGACTTTCTCCCTCTCCCCGGGAGATGGTGTGGTGGTGTCGCCAGGAGACGTCGAGGCGGCCGGTTTGGCGCTTTTGGCAGGAGGCGACAGCTCTCCTTTTGGGAAAGTGGGCTCCACGGGGAGGCCTTTGACCTGGTCGAGGCCGACCTTCTCGACCTTTTTCACCGTGCCGGCGGCGATCAGTGGCAGGCCGGGGCGGATCGGCTGAAAGGGCAGAGTGGCCTTGCCCGCGTCGATGGTTTGCAGGGCCTCGGTGGTGTCACCGCCGATGATCTCCGGCTTCCTCTTGCCCATGAAGTGCTCGTTGGCCGACTGGTAGGCGTACATGCACAGAAAGAGCACGAACATGGTCATCATCAGGTCGGACCAGGCCACCGACCAGTGCGTCGGCCGCGGCATGAATGAGGTGCGGATCGGCTCGTCGACGAGGAAGACGGTGTTGGAGTGGGTGCGTCTTTCGATGTTCTGGTAGTCGGCGGTGGAACCGTGGCGACGGAGGTTGTCAAAGAAGCTGTCGTTTCCTGCGCGACCGGGGTCGGACGCAATGGGCTCCGGTGCTGGCGCTGTTTGGGGTGATTCCGTCATCGATATGTTCACCGGAAGAGGAAACTGTGGCCTTGCGGGGGCCGTCGCCAGAGGTGCGGCCCGTGCCGTATCCTGCCAATCTCTTGCTACGTATCGGCAGAAATCCTCTTTTCAATAGGGCGGAGAGCAAGGGGTCAGCCCTCTTTCGTCGTTGGCCTGCGTCGTCGCTATGGTCGGCCGACTTCGAGGCGGAAATTTTCGACGCCGAAGCGTTCCACAAAGCGCGAGGTTCGCTCCCTCTTGCGGGCCAGTTGAACATAGCAGGCGAGGCACCTCTCGACGAGGGCGACGGCCGCGTCGTCGTCGAGGTCCTCGCCGACAGTATCGGCGGTGCGGGGGCGATTGCCGGAGTGGCCGCCGAAGACCACCGTCCAGCCGCTTTTCTTGCCGATCAGGCCGATATCCCTGACGAAACTTTCGCCGCAGCAGAACTGGCAGCCGGAGACGCCGACCTTGAGCTTGGCCGGCAGCTGGCGGCCCTCGAGGAGGCCTTCCAGCCGGATGCCGAGGCCGAGTGCGTCGCGTACCCCGAAGCGGCACACCTCGGTGCCGGGGCAGACCTGGACGTAGTGCAGGCACAGCTCCGTAGCCGTCCCGGGAGACATGCCGAGTTCCTCGTAGACATGGGCGAGATCCTCCTCTTCGATGCCCACCAGGGCGAGGCGATGGCCGGAGGTTATCTTGACGATGGGGATATGGTATTTTTCCACCACCGCGGCGATCGCCAGGAGGTGGTGGCGGTGCAGCAGGCCGGCGGGAATCCGCGGGGTGATGGCATAGGTACGGTTGTCTCGCTGGAGGATGGCGTGCTGCGGCGGAACGACGTTCATGGAGTGCGGGCCTCTCGGGGCAGGGGATCTGATTGTCGCCGGGGCTAGAAGACCGGTTTGAAATCGAAGAAGTGGCGTGTTTCGAGCCGGCGATAGGTGCGGGTCTCACCCCGGGCGACGAAGGAGGAGGTAATGGCGCCGTTGGCGGTGAAACGCACCCCTTCGAGGAACTCCCCATCGGTGATGCCGGTGGCGGCAAAGGCCACCTCCTTGCTGCGGATGAGGTCCTGGACGCGGAAGATCTTGTCGTGGTCGTCGATACCGTTCCGCGACGCCTCGTGGCGGTCGCCGTCGTTGTCGTAGATGATCTTGCCCTCGAAATAGCCGCCGAGGCAGCGGATGGCGGCGGTCACCATGGCCGCCTCGGGGGCGAATCCGTAGCCGATGTAGATATCCGCCTTTTCGCCGGTTATGGCGGCAAGGCACCCGGACACCTCGCCTTCGTCGATGAGCTTGATCCGGGCCCCGCAGCCCCTGATTTCGTTGATGAGGTCGCTGTGTTGCACCTTGTTGAGGATGCACACGGTAACGTTCTCGGTGTATTTGCCGAGCACCCGTGCAACCCGTTTGATATTGATCACCGGTGGCTGAGTGATGTCGACGACCTCGCCAACCTCAGGGCCGACGGCGATCTTGTACATGATGAGGTTGGGCAGCGGCTGGATGGAGCCGGCCTTGGCTATCACCGCGTAAGAAGTCGAGTTGTTCTTCCCGTCGGCGGCGCTGCGGTAGGCCTCGAGGGCGATGGTCATGATATCGGTGCGCTCGCCCCCACGGCCGAGGGTGGTCGGCAGCTGCACCACCCCGGGGCGGTCGCAGAAGCGATCGTTGACCAGGCCGCCTTCCACAGGGAGGCGGTTGAGGGTCTTGGTGATGGCCTTGCGGGTCTGGTTGAGGATGTCGCGATGATCCCCCAGGCCCTGCAGACGGGCGGCGGTCAGGGCGGCGATCTCGGTGGCCCGGACGATTTCCATGCCGTAGTTGGTGTCCATATGGTGTACCCGGGTTCAGTTGTCGGGGGTGCTGTGATGGTTATTGGGGATGGCGCAGTGCTGCAACCGTTGCAAGATGGCTTGGCGCTGTTGCCGCAGATGCTTGCCGGCGATAGTGTCCTTGATCTTCATTGGCTGTGGGAATTCGTCGATCAGCTCGATGTCAAGGGGGGCCGACTCGAGTTTCAGGGCTGCCTCGTTGATCTCGTCGGGGGTCGGCAGGATGATGCCGTAGAGCTGGTAGGGAGTATGGACCAGCGAGTGGCCGCGGTTGTAGTAGGCGGCGGCGAAACCGCCGTCGACGTTGATGGCCACCCCGTCCTCGCTGGCCATCTGCAGACCCTTCTTGTAGTTGACCGGGGTGTGGCCGAAAATGACCCGCTGCACGCCGAACTCCTGCTGCATCTTGCGCTTGAAAGAGCCCGTTTGCATGTTGTCTTTCCAGAACAGGGTTCTCTCGGCGTGGGTGGCCTTGTCTTTGAGAAAGTACCGTTCGAAGGTCTTCATGGCGTGCTTGCCGAAAAACGGCGATTTGGGACCACACCACAGATAGAAGAACAGGGCCTGGTCTGACTTGTCCTGCGGCTGCGAGGCGAGATAGCGCTCGCCGACGCGGCTGATGGTGTCCTGGATGAAATCGAGCAGCGCCTTGCCCTTGTGGCCGAGGAAGGATTCGAAATCCCCTTCGGCGGTGGAAGGTACCAGGGCATGGATATTGAGGAAGTTGTTTTGGATGTGGTAGGTCTTGCCCTTGGTGAAGAGAAAACGCAGCAGCCGCTTAAGACGTCTGTTGCTGGTGAATTGCCGGGTGAGTCCGTCGATGATCGCCCGTTCCTCGTCGGTGAGGCGGCCGGGGTGGTGGAGATCGATGGTCGGGAAGTGGGTGTCGTTGAGGCCGGCGGTGTCGCCGCTGCGCAGCATCTTCGCCAGCCGTTCCATCCACAGACGGCTTTCCATGCCGTAGACGGGGAAATCGGCGATGGTCTGCTCTTCGAGCTTGAACTGGATGACCGCCAGGGCCTTCTCCATGGAGCGGCCTTTGTTGGTCTTGGCCTTGAAGTTGCCGGTGGCCAGTTCTACTGGGTAAGTCTGCTCGGCGAAGCTGGCTAGTTCGCTGCTGTCGAAGCCGAGCCGGTCGAGGAACTCGAAGTGGTCGTAGCGGCAGGTGATGCGCATCGCTTCGGCAACCAGCGACTGGTTGCCCGAGGCCGCCCCCATCCACAGGATGTCGTGATTGCCATAGACATAGTCGACCATGTCGCGGTAGGCGGGCGAGGAGAGGATGCGGATGATCTTGTCGGGCTGGGGCCCGCGATCGAAGACATCGCCAAGGACCTGGATGCGGTCGAGGAGCACGAGGCGGATGGTATGGGAAAGGTGGGCGATGAGGCGGTCGGCGATGATCGGTTCCTCGAAAATTGGGTCGGGGACGGGTAGGCCGGAGAGCAGGCGGTTGATGATGTCGCGGAACTCGGGGCGGAAGATGTCGCTGCCAGGGGCCTTGATATTGGTCAGCTTGTACTTGAGTATCTGCACCAGGCAGAGGATGACGTCCTGCATGTCCATCTGGATGACATCGTCCTCGATATAGTGTTGCTTCCTGATGATCTTGGTGAGCAACTGGATCTTCTCGGCGCTGAACGTGCTGGGCAATGCCTCCTTGCAGGTCTGGAAGAGCATGCCGAAGCGGCCGCGGAGGATCGACTTGAAGCGATCGCCTTCGCCATGCAGGTCGCTGATCCACAGTGTTGTCGGGATGTTGGAGTTGAGCTCGAGGTCGATGGCGAGCAGTCGACTGGAGAGCTCGTCAATCTCGCTGACACGGACGTCCTGGGCGCGCCCTTTTTCTCGTGCTGACTTGGGGGAGAATGGCATGGCGTCACCAATGGGGTATGGAATGGTGTGTGATTGTCTGAAAACCTGTCCAACTATAGCAAAAGATGGGAGAATAGACCAGGAAATCAACGGGCTCGGGCGAGATCTTGACGTTCGCGGCGTGCACCCCAGGAGATGGGGGGAGGATAGAAGGGTCTGCGACGAAGAGAGGCAGAGGATTGTTGCAGGGGAATTCGGTCGTAAATGAGAAAAGACAGCTCATGTAGAGGCAGGAGAGGAAGACCGGGTGAACGAGGAAACGATAACATTGCAGGGAAGAGGCCGAACATCTGGCAAGAATGCCGGGCAGGCAAGCAAGGTGGAAGCCGGGTGGTCTGCAATGGGGAAGGGCAGGGGAGATGGGAGGACGGTGCGGCGGTTGCGAAGAAGAGTGGCAGCAGAGAAAGGGCGAGGGGGATTGTGTGGCGATGGAGCGAGAAATGAGACGGAGGGGTGGCGGGGAGAGATGGCGCAACTGTCCAC
>JANJUM010000257.1 GCA_024710585.1 Desulforhopalus sp. | reverse complement strand
GCGTCTTCAGCCTCAGCCAGTTCACCGTAGCTTTTTACGCCGTCGCCCAGTTTGCCGTCGCCTACAAGCTGCTGGCGCAGATGGGCCTCTACCTCGGCGAGGGTCGCGGGCAGTTGGTAGGCGACCTCGGCGCGCTGCTTGGCCTGCAGTAGGCGGGGCGGAGGTTTGGCTTTGGCAGCGGTGCGGGGAGAGAGGGGAGCGGGGTGCGTCGTTCAGGGGAGGTGGCCTGGCCCATAGGCCCTCATGCAGAGGAGCGAGGTCTGCCGCCAGCCGAGACGCTGGTAGAAGAGGAGGGCCTCGGTGTTGTGGTGGTCGGCGAGGAGCTGCAGGCGGTGGGCGCCATGCCGCGCTCCCCAGGCGGCCAGGTCGGTCAGCAGCTGGCGGGCGAGGCCACGGCGGCGGTGCTCTGCAGCCACCACCACATCCTCGACGATCACTGCCGGGCCGCCCTCGGCGGTGGAGATAATCAGCTGCGCCGTGGCCATGGCGACGGCAGCCCCGTCCACCTCGGCCACCGCCACCCGCGCTGCCGCCGACGAGAGCAGCAGGGTCAGGCCACGCCGCTGCCGCTCTTCGCAGAAGGAGAAGTCCTCCTCGATGGCGAAGAGCAGGCGCAGCAGGCCGACCATCGCCGGGATATCGCCAAGGGCCGCGGCGCGGATGATGTGGGCCATGGCCGCCCCTATTTAATGAGGTACTCGCCAGGCGGCACGCCGCTCTCGACGCCATCGAGCACTTTGTCGAGGGCCGCCTCGCTGTCCATCCCCTTGAACCACCAGTTGTCCGGCTGGACCACCATCACCGGCCCCTGCTCGCATTGCTTGAGGCAGCCGGTGGCCACCACCTGCATGTCGAGGCCACGGTCGAGGATCTCCTCTTCGAGGTATTGGAGAAAACCGTCGGTGTTCTTGTGACAGATCCCCTTCGGGTCGCCTTTGACGCGAAAACTTTGGCAGACGAACAGCTGCCGGCTGGGTATGGCCATGGTGATTCTCCTCCGTGCTATGGCAAGATGCCGATTTCTGGTGTGGTCATGGTTCGGCGAAGAGGGCGCAGACCATGTCGTTGAGCGGGCGGTCGGCGATGACCACCCGCAGATTCTGTCGGGCGAGCAGACGGCGCGGGGTGTGGCCGGCGGCGGCCACCACCACCGCGAAGCAGTCGCTGAGCGTCGTCGCCAGGTTTTGCCAGCGCAGCTCGCCGCCCCCGGGCGGCGGCGCGGGGCGCCGCTCCAGCTGCTGTGGCCGACCTTCGCTGTCGCGGTCGAAAATGAGAAAGCTCTCCGCCTGGCCGAGGTGGAGATCGACAAACCTGCCCTGGGAGCTGGCCACCGCCACCCTGGTCCGTTCTGCGCCGGAAACGGCTTCCAACGCCGGGGCAGCGGTGCTGTCTTCCGGCCTCTGGCCCAGCAGGGGCCGCACCAGGGGCAGGGCGATTCTCGTTTTGGCAAGCTCGCCTGGCTTTTTCTGCCGGCCGCTCTCGGGCAGGGCCACCTCGGCGCCGGCCTCCGCCTCATAGGGCAGTACGGCCATGGCGTCGGCGCCGAGGACCTGCATGGCGGAGGCGATTCTCGCCAGCTGGTGTTCATTGATGCCCGGATAGAGGGTGGTCACCACCACCATCTCGACCTCGCGGAACTTGAGCGCCGACACCGCGTGACGCTGCTCGCGGACGAGGAGCTCGGCCGCCTGCCGTATGGGCAGGGTCTTCAGTCCGGGGCGAATCCAGGCATAGATCTTCTCGTAGACATCGGCATGCACCGCGTCCACCGCCAACTCGACATAGGAGACGCCGGCCGCGGCCAGCTCGCCCGCCAAGCGCGCCGCCCCGTAGCCCAGGGTGCGCAGGGCGATGGGCAGATGGGGCCAACGTTCTCGTACCAGGCGCGCCGCGGTCAGTGTCGTCTCCGGGGTGGCCAGGGGATCGCCCGGGCCGGAAAGCTCGACCATGTCCACCTTGTCCCGGGCCACTGCCGCTTCCAGCAGTGCCAGGGCCTCGCTCGGGCTCGGGCATTCACCGCAGAGCGGCGTTGGCGGCGAGAAGCGGGTGCGTGCCATGACCTGCGCGGCGATTGGCAGGGGAAAGATGATCGGCTGCTGGCCCTGGTGGGGCGAGCGGCGGGCAGAGGCAGAGGGCATGGCGTATCCTCCGTATCGGGCCGTGTTGTGGCGACGGCGGGCCGGATCCCGCCGCCGCGCCGGGTTAGAGAACGAGTTCGAACTGTGATTCCGGGTCGTCGCGGTCCTTGCGGTCGAGGAGCGCGCCGAGCATTTGCTCGAGGAGGCGCAGGCCGCCCCGGTAGCCCACCGTCGGAAAGTGCTGATGCCCCTGACGGTCGAGGATGGGGAAGCCCCAGCGCACCAGCGGCAGGTCCTCGTCGCGGGCGATATACTTGCAGTAGGTGTTGCCGATGAGCAGGTCGACCCCTTCGTTCTTGATCCACTGGTGGAGGAGGAACATGTCCCCCTTGGCGCGCACGTTGACCGGTCGGCCCATGGGGGCGGTGATCTCGGCGATGCGCTCCTCGAAACGCTTGCCGGGGGTGCCGGTGACGATATGGATCGGCTGCATGTCGATGGACACCAGGAACTCGGTCATCGCCAGCAGCTGGTCGGGGTCGCCGACCAGGGCCACCTTGCGGCCGTAGAGGTACTGGTGCATGTCGGCGATCATGTCCACCAGCCGGCCGCGCTCGACCATGACCTCCTCCGGCACCACGGTGCCGGCGATGGTGCGCAAGGCGTCGATGAAGCGGTCGGTGGCGGAGAGGCCGAAGGGCAGGTCGAGTATCGAGCAGGGCACCTTGCACTTGCTGTCCAGCAGCCGCGCCGCCTCGGCCGAGCACCACTCGCCCAGGGCCAGGGTGCCGAGGGCGTTGCCGCTGTCGCGGATGTCGGCGATGGTCGCCCCGGCCTCGGGGAACATGCGGTATTCCCCGGTCATCGGCGCGTTGAGCACCCCCGAGGTGTCGGGAAACATGTTGACGCTCACTCCGAGCAGGGCGGCGAGCCGCTTGATCTCCTCCATGTCGCAGGGCTCGACCCAGCCGGGGATGATGTTGATCTTGCCGTTCTTGCGTTCGCCCTTTTCGGCCATGGCGGCCATCGCCTTGACCATATTTGAGAAGCCGGTGACATGGGAGCCGACATAGCTCGGCGTCGGGGCGCCGATGAGGGTCTTGCCGGGCGGCACCTTCTTCTCCTTGTGGGCCTTGTCGAAGATCTGCGGCAAATCGTCGCCGATGGTCTCCGAGAGGCAGGTGGTGTGCACGGCGATGACCTCCGGGTCATAGACGGTGAAAATGTTGTCGATGGCCTGGAGCAGGTTGGCCTGGCCGCCGAAGACCGAGGCACCCTCGGTAAACGAGCTGGTGGCGGCGGAGATCGGCTCTTTGTAGTGGCGGGTGAGGGTTGAGCGGTGATAGGCGCAGCAGCCCTGGGAACCGTGGCTGTGCGGCAGGCAGCCGCGAATGCCGAGGGCGGCGTACATGGCGCCGATCGGCTGACAGGTCTTGGCCGGGTTGATGGTCAGGGCGCTGCGCTCGCTGATCTCTTGTGGGGTATGTCTCAGTAGCATGGTGGTTCCTTCCCCACGGCGCCCAGGGCGCCGTGCAATGACATGTGTTGGCGGGGTTATTCCCAGACGTAGGTGGCCGACAGTTCGGGGTTTTCCTGCCACGGTGCCCTGATATAGCCGAATACCCGGCTGTTGACGAGGCGATCGATCTCGCGGTAGAAGTTGATCGCGCCGCGGAAGCCGGCGTAGGGGCCGCCGGAGTCGTAGCTGTGCAGCTGCTTCATGGGGATGCCCATTTTCATGATGGAGAACTTCTCCTTGATGCCGGCGCAGAAGAGGTCCGGCTTGAGCAGCTCCACCAGCTTCTCGGCTTCGTACTGGTTGAGGTCGTCGACCACCAGGGTGCCCGGGTCCATGGCGGGGTTGAGACCTTCGTACTCCTTGAAGGCCAGACCCTCCTTCTCCAGGGCGGCTTTCTCCTCCTCGCTCTTGCGCGGTTTATAGAGCAGGGGATCGGGTTCGACCTCTATCTCCTCGATATTGCGGCTGTCGGCATCAACCTTGATGTGGGGCAGCACCTGCCGCCCCTCGTAGTCGTCGCGGTGGCCGAACTCGTAGCCGGCCGACAGCGTCTTCATGCCCATCTCCTTGAACAGTTCCTGGTAGTGGTGGGCGCGCGAGCCGCCGACGAAGAGCATCGCCGTCTTGCCGGCGGTGCGCGGGTAGACCTCCTGGCAGACCTTTTCCACCTCGGGCATCTCTTCGGCGATGACCGCCTCGACCCTGGCGGTGAGCTCGGCATCGTTGAAGTACTGGGCGATCTTGCGCAGCGACTTGGCGGTGGCGGCGGCGCCGATGAAGTTGACCTTGATCCACGGGATGCCGTAGCGGGTCTCGAGCATGTCGGCGACGTAGTTGATCGAGCGATGGCACATGACGCAGCTCAGGTCGGCCTGGTTGGCGGAGGCGAACTTGTCGTAGGTGGCGTTGCCGGAAAAGGTCGAGATGTTCTTGATACCGCACTTGTCGAGGATGCGGTCGATCTCGAAGCCGTCGCCGCCGATGTTGTACTCGCCGAGCAGGTTGATCTTGAACTTGTCGGTTTTGACCGTCTCGCTCTTGCCGACGACATGGGTGAACACCTGGTTATTGGCGATATGGTGGCCGGCCGACTGCGACACGCCCTTGTATCCTTCGCAGCTGAAGGCGAAGACGTTGCAGTCGCCGAACTCCTCCTTCATGCGCTTGGCCACGGCGTGGATGTCGTCGCCGATCAGCCCCACCGGGCAGGTGGCGAAGACGGCGATGGCCTTGGGGTGGAAGAGGTCGTAGGCCTCGCGGATGGCGGCGGCGAGCTTTTTTTCGCCGCCGAAGATGATGTCCGAGTCCTGCATGTCGGTGGACATGCAGTAGGTGATGTAGTTGGCCCCGCTGTCGTTGATGGCGTCGGTCTGGTTGCGCCTCGTCAGCCAGGCGTAGAAGCTGCAGCCGATCGGGCCATGCACCAGGTTGACGATGTCGCTGGTCGGCCCCATGATCACCCCCTTGCAGCCGGCGTAGGTGCAGCCGCGCATGGTGATGATGCCGGGGATGGTGCGGACGTTGGCGACGATCTCCGGCGGGGTGGTGCCCTGCGCCTCGTTGATCATGATCTGCTGGGCGCGCTTGCGGGCCACCTTGGGCGGGTACTTCTCGAGGAGCTTTTCCTTGATTTCCTGTGGCGGTCGCCTTGCCGCGCTGTCTGTTGGTGCCATGGCCGATACTCCTTTTTGCTAGCTGATGGATTTTGCGCCTCGCTCGGCGGTGCGCACGCGGACCGCGTCAGCCACCGGGAGGATGAAGATCTTGCCGTCGCCCGGCTTGCCGGTGCGATTGATGTCGATGATGGCGCGGATGATGGGCTCGACCCGGTCGTCCTTGACGACGATGCTCAGCATCCGCTTGGGATAGAGCTTGCCTTTCTCGCCAAGCAGGGCCGCCGCTTCCTCGTAGCCCTGTTCGGCGCCCTTGAGCAGGCTCGGGTTGACGAAGCCACGCCCGCGGCCCTGGGCCTCGTGGCCGAAGAAGGCGTCGACGCCGATGGCGGTCAGGGCGGCCTTGGTCTTGTTCATCATGTTCATGCGCACTACGGCGATGATCTCTTTCATGCCGCTACCTCCACCGGGGTATCCTCGCGCACCCCGGAGCTGATGGTGTAAACGTCCTCGACCTCGGTGACGAAGATCTTGCCGTCGCCGAAGGCGCCCTTGCCGGGGGTACGGGCGGCGGCCATGATGGTATTGATGACGAACTCCTTGTCCGCCTCCTTGACCACGCTCATCAGCATGGTCTTGGGGATCTCGTCGTAAGTGACGGCGCCGATCTTGATGCCGCGCTGCTTGCCGCGGCCGGTAACGGCGTATTTGGTGACCGCCGGAAAGCCGGCATCCATGAGGGCGGCGAGGACGTCGTCGGCTTTTTCCGGTCGTACAATGGCTCTGATCATGATCATCATCGGGGGTGTCTCCTTGGGGTGAAAGGGTATTCTCAGGCTTCCATGAGGCCGTAGTCGAGGAGCAGCTGCTCGAGCTCCTCGATGGCCAGAGGCGTGGGAATGACGAACATCTTGTTGCTGTCGATGGCCTTGGCGAGGCCGCGGTACTCGTCGGCCTGGGGGCAGGCCGGATTCCATTCGATGACCGTCTTGCGGTTGATCTCGGCCCGCTGCACGTCGTTGTTGCGGGGCACGAAGTAGATCATCTGCGTGCCGAGCTTCTTGGCGAGTTCCTGTATCATCTCGCGCTCGTTGTCGACGTTGCGCGAGTTGCAGATCAGGCCGCCGAGGCGTACCGAGCCGGACTGGGCGTACTTCATGATGCCCTTGCAGATGTTGTTGGCGGCGTACATGGCCATCATCTCCCCGGAGCAGACGATGTAGATCTCCTCCGCCTTGCCGTCGCGGATGGGCATGGCGAAGCCGCCGCAGACGACGTCGCCGAGGACATCGTAGAAGGCATAGTCAAGCCCTTCGCGCTCCTCGTAGGCGCCAAGGGACTCGAGCATGTTGATCGAGGTGATGATGCCGCGGCCGGCGCAGCCGACGCCCGGCTCCGGCCCGCCCGACTCGACGTTCCAGGTGCCGCCGAAGCCCGATTTGCGGATGTCGTCGAGGTCGACGTCCTCGCCTTCCTCGCGCAGGGTGTCGAGGACCGATTTCTGCGCCAGCCCGCCGAGGAGCAGCCGCGTCGAGTCGGCCTTGGGGTCGCAGCCGACCACCATGACCTTGCGGCCCATCTCCGCCAGCCCGGCCACCGTGTTCTGGGTGGTGGTCGATTTGCCGATTCCGCCTTTGCCGTAAATTGCCACCTTTCTCATGATGTTCTCCTTATCGCTGGTTGAGGGGTGCGTGGACGAGATGCCGTGTATGGCACTGTTGCCCCTGATAAGGCAAGAGCCATGCCAACCCTGGAGTTTAGAAAAAAATAATGGAGTTACGGGAAGAAGTGCCGGTGCCGAGGACTTCTCCCCTTCGCGACTGGCCCTTGTCGTACCTTGGCAATTTGGTCGAAAAACGACAAAATTGGCAGAGTTTCGCAAAATGCTGATTGTTGGCGAGTTGAAAATGCGCAAAAAATACAAATGTGTAAAATACTCTGTGTTTCGCTCAACAAAAATGTCAAGAAAAGGGTGGGGTAATTTCAACAATACAAAACTATATCAACAGCATACGTGATGTTGTTGGTATGGAACTAAAATTGCTACAAAGGGCTTAGGAGTCGGGACGAGGCGTCACGGCGATAACCGAGAGAGCCGCAGATGGCTGAGGAAGCCGGAGACGGCGGGAAAGGGTGCAAGGGGATGGAAAAGGATATGGAGCGGTATGGGCGGGGGGAGGCGGATGAGCGCATCCAGGGCATGGAACTGGTGGCCTTGTCGCGTATCACCGAGCTGATCGGCACGGCGGTGGATCTCGACAGCACCCTGGCCAGCATCCTCGGGGTGTTGAACGACACCATGAAGATGGAGCGGGCGACGCTGCTCCTCTATGACCGGGCCAGCGAGAAGCTGACCATCAAGGCCTCCTGCGGCCTCTCCGAGGAGGAGGAACTGCGTGGCGTCTACCGTCCCGACGAGGGCGTCTGCGGGCGCATCTTCCAGAGCTGCTCACCGTTCGTGGTGCCGGACATCAACAGCGAGCCGCTCTTCCTCAACCGCACCGGGGCGCGCTCGCGCCTCAAGAAGGCGACCATCTCCTTTCTTGGCGTGCCGGTGTTGGTGCAGGGCAAGCCCGAAGGAGTGCTCACCGTCGACCGTCTCTTTGGCGACGACATCGGCTTCGAGGAGGATATCCGCTTCCTCTCGGTGCTGGCGACGCTGATCGCCCAGTTTCTCACCCTGCACCGCGAGATCGCCAAGAAGGAGGCGCGGCTGCAGGCGGAAAACGCCTCGCTCAAGGCGCGCCTGCACAAGGTGCATGGCGGCCATTTCATCATCGGCAACTCGAAGCCGATGAAGGAGGTGTTCAGCATCATCGACAAGGTGGCGAGCAGCAAAGTCACGGTGCTGCTGCTCGGCGAGTCCGGCACCGGCAAGGAGCTGGTGGCGCGGGCGATTCACGAGGGCGGCAACCGCAAGGACCAGGCGCTGATCAAGATCAACTGCGCGGCGCTTCCCGAGACCCTGCTGGAGAGCGAGCTCTTCGGCCATGAGCGCGGAGCCTTCACCGGGGCCCACGCCTCGCGACCCGGCCGCTTCGAGCTGGCCGACCGCGGCACCATCTTCCTCGACGAGATCGGCGAGCTGCCCCTGTCCCTGCAGGCCAAGATGCTGCGCGTGCTGCAGGAGAAGCAGTTCGAGCGCATCGGCGGCAGCAGGACCCATACCGTCGACGTGCGCATCGTCGCCGCCACCAACGTCAGCCTCGAGGAAGCGGTGGCCCAGGGCCGCTTCCGCGCCGACCTCTACTACCGCCTCAATGTCGTGCCCATCGTCTTGCCGCCGCTGCGGCGGCGCAAGGAGGACATCCCCCTGCTCCTCGGCCACTTCCTCGGCAAGTGCAATCAGCGCAACGGCAAGAAGGTGCACATCACCTCCGAGCTGCTCGACTTCTTTATCGAGTATCCCTGGCCGGGCAATATCCGCGAGATGCAGAACATGATGGAGCGCATGGTCATTCTTGCCGAGGGGGATCGCCTCTCGCTGGAGGACCTGCCCCCAGGCCTAGCCGCCCTGCCGGCCGGCCCGGCGCAAGTCCCGGCCATGGAATTGGTCGAGGTCAACAGTCCCGGCGCCTCCGCGGAGAGGATGGCACGCAAGTCCCTGCGCGACCTCGAGCGCGAGGAAATAGAGGCGGCGCTGCG
>JANJUM010000200.1 GCA_024710585.1 Desulforhopalus sp. | reverse complement strand
AACTTCAAATCGGTTGCCTCGCAGGTTCCAGCCGTATCGTCTCTACTGCCGGTCCAGCCGACAACCGAGCAGGCGGAGAAGGAGAAAAGCTTCTCAGGTGAGTACATCTACGAGCCTTCTACCGAAGAAATCATGGATGTTATGCAGCCACTGTACCTCAACGTCATCGTTTATCACGCAATGCTCGAAGTCGGGGCGAGCGAACACGCAGCACGCATGACGGCGATGGATAATGCCACCAACGCGTGCAAGGATATGGTGAGGAGCCTCAGCATCATCTATAACAAGGCACGACAGGCAGCGGTAACCAGCGAACTGATGGATATTGTCGGCGGTGCAGAAGCCCTTAAGTAAACACTTATCGTTTGTGATAATTTCAGACTTTGAGGAGAGGTAAGTCCCAATGAGCGAACAAAAAATAGGAAAAATTACGCAGGTCATCGGTCCTGTAGTAGACGTTGAATTCGAGCCCGGTAAATTGCCGAATATTCTCAACGCCTGCTTTGTTACCAATCCTGGTATCAATGACCAAGAGGACAATTTGGTCATCGAAGTCGCACAGCACCTCGGCGATAACGTCTGCCGTTGCATCGCCATGGATCAGACTGACGGTCTGGTACGCGGCATGGCTGTTAAGGACAGCGGGAAGGCGATAACCATCCCCGTCGGCGAAGCAGCGCTCGGCCGCATCATGAACGTCGTCGGTCGTCCGGTCGACGGACTTGGCCCGATTAGCTCTCCCAAGGCTTTGCCGATTCATCGTGAGGCCCCCCAGTTTACCGAACAAAACACCGAGGTGCGCGTTCTTGAGACGGGTATCAAGGTTATCGATCTTCTCGTACCGTTCCCACTCGGTGGCAAGATGGGTCTGTTCGGCGGTGCCGGTTGCGGCAAGACCGTTATCATGATGGAGATGGTTAACAACATCGCCATGCACCATGGCGGTATCTCCGTCTTCTGCGGTGTCGGCGAGAGAACCCGTGAAGGCAATGACCTCTATCATGAAATGAAGGAATCCGGCGTTCTTCCCAAGGCCGCTCTGGTGTACGGACAGATGACCGAACCTCCGGGGGCGCGCGCGCGCGTCGCTCTCACCGGGTTGACCGCTGCCGAATACTTCCGTGACGAGGCCGGTCAAGACGTGCTTCTCTTCATCGACAACATCTTCCGTTTTACCCAGGCTGGCTCGGAAGTGTCGGCGCTTCTCGGACGTATCCCCTCGGCGGTTGGTTACCAGCCCACCCTGGCGACCGACCTCGGCGCCCTTCAAGAGAGGATTACTTCCACCAATAAAGGGTCCATCACCGCCGTTCAGTGTGTTTATGTTCCTGCTGACGACTTGACCGACCCCGCCCCGGCCACCACCTTCGCGCACCTCGACGGAACGGTCGTTCTCTCTCGCCAGATCGCCGAGCTCGGCATCTATCCGGCGGTGGATCCCCTCGACTCCACCTCGAGGATCCTCGACCCTAACGTTATCGGCAAGGATCACTATCAGGTCGCCCGCGGAGTGCAGGTTACCCTGCAGAAATACAAGGACCTCAAGGATATCATCGCCATTCTTGGCATGGATGAGCTCTCCGAAGAGGATCAGCAGCTGGTATCCCGCGCTCGTAAAATTCAGAGGTTCCTTTCCCAGCCGTTCACTGTGGCAGAGGTCTTTACCGGTATGGCGGGCAAGTTCGTTAAAGTTGCCGACACCGTTCAGGGCTTCAAGGAAATTCTCGAGGGCAAGCATGACGATCTCAACGAGAACTCCTTCTACATGGTTGGATCGATCGATGAAGCCGTCGCCAAGGATGCCAAAGCCAAAAGCGCGGCATAACACTCATCCAAGGGGAAGGATAAATGGGACAGCAGATAAGACTTGAGGTCGTCACCCCGGCTGGCGCAAAGATTAACGAGGATGTCGATATCGTTAATGCGCCGGGGTTTGGAGGGGACTTCGGTGTACTGGCTAACCATGCTCCCTTTCTTTCCACTATCAAGATCGGCACCTTGACCTATCAGGTCGGCAACAAGCGCGAGAGTCTGATGGTTAGCGGAGGGTTCTGCGAGGTGTCGAACAACAAGATCACCTTTCTCGTCGAAAGTGCCGAGAGAGGGAGCGAGATCGATGTGGAAAGGGCTCTCAAAGCTAAGGAGAGAGCGGAAAGGCGGCTGGCGCAGGCTGCGCAGCAGACCGAAAACTTTAACCGCAGACGCGCGGAAGTAGCCTTGCAGAGGGCGTTGGCTCGGTTGAAGGTAGCAAATATCAAATAGAACCTAGTCGATCAGATATCGACCCAGGTAAGATGAAGCAGGCGCCATTCCTCCGAAAGGAGGGATGGCGCCTGCTTTCGTTTGTAGGGGCAGGTGCGCCGACATCCACTTCTCTTGAAAAGCGGGGAGGAGGACAATAGGGCCCTCTCGCTACGGAAGAGGGAATGATTTGAGAGGACAGCCGAACCAAAGCGCAGTCGTCTGCAAGGTCGTGGAATGGGCGGTTACTCGCGCAGCTGGGCACTGGTATCGTTGATGTAGGAGCGGACACCTTCGGTTATTTCCCGGCAGATGGATTCGAGAAAACCGGGTGACTTGAGGTTTTCTACGTCCTTGTCGTTGGTGATAAAAGCCAGCTCGATGAGGATGGCAGGCATCTGCGCGCCGATAAGCACATAGAACGGTGCCTGTTTAACGCCGAGATTCTTGATATCGACAGAGCTTTTTTTGTCGTCCTTGGTGAGGATGGAGTTGTGAACTTGTTGTGCCAGGCGGGAGGACTCATCTATTTTCGAGTTTTTCATGATGTCGGCAAGAATGTCCTGCAACTCGCTCATCTGGTGGGTGGAGGTGGCATTCTCACGGGCTGCGACGCGCATCGCTTCCGCATTGGTGGTGAGATTGAGAAAGTAGGTTTCCAGGCCTCTCACCTTGGCGGAAGGATGAGCGTTGAGGTGTAATGAAATGAAGAGATCGGCATTGTTGGTATTGGCCAGTGCGGTGCGTTCCTCGAGGGAAATGAACGTGTCGTCCTTCCTGGTAAGAACGACCTCGCAGCCCAATTCCTTAGCGAGCATGGGCGCAAGACGCTTGGCGACATCGAGGACGATGTCCTTTTCCTTCATGCCAAAAGCCATGGCACCGGGATCCTTACCACCATGGCCTGGGTCGAGGACAATCTTTTTCACCCCAAGGCCGAGTTGCTGAGCTAGCGATAAAGGCTTGCTCTGGGGAACTGGTTCGACCTTTGTGACCTGCGATGTTTTCTGTGGAGGAGCAACGGCAAATTTCCTCGTCTCGCGCAGAGTGACAATCTCGGCGGGAGTGGTGGGCTCGTTGATCTTTGCCGGCGTTTTTTCGGCAGACGAAGAAACCGTTGGAACGGGGACTGAGTCGGGGCTGGCCGGAGCGGTGATTTCCGAAGACGCGGTAGCGCCATCGGATGAAGAACTCGTAGAGACAGAACTTGGTGCAGTGGCAGTGGGTGGAGGAGGAGTAGTGACAAGCTTTTCTCCTCGAACATCGACAACGACGCGGAAAGGGTCGGGAAGGCTGTAGATTTTGTAGCTTGAGATGGACTCGATGTCGAGGACGACTCGCACAGTATCGGGTGAAAACTGGCCGGTACGGATGCGCTTCAGCAGGCCGTCATCAATGGGTACCGGGGCGCGATATTGAGGTTCGATATAGCTCTTCTTGAAGTCGATATACAGCCGCCGCGGTGTGTTTGCCGTTTCTTCGAGGAGGATTTCTTTGTAATTTACGGGTCCCGAGGCCATGATAACGACACGGGTATAATTGTCTGAAGACCAGTATTTGACAGGCAGGACATAGCTGAGTTTACTGTCGCCGGATGAGGAAACCATCACTTTGGGGAGGGCGATATCGTGTTCCTGCGACAAGATTTTGAGGAGGTTTTCGGCGCTGGGGTGCATGTCCCCGTTGGGATGGGAAGTGACGATTTCGCTAAAGTATTCGGCGGCTTTGGGTGGGTTGGATCGTTTGTCGAGGTAGATCTGGCCAAGGGCCATGAGGGCGTCGTCGGCCAGCCGATGCTGTGGAAAGAGTCTGGAGGTCTGCTGGTAATAGGAGATAGCCTCGTCCAGATCCAGTCCATTCTGGAATCGGTCGTACATCTCCGAGTAGATTCTGCCGAGGATGAAAAGACAGGAAGGGGCGACATCCGCCTTGGGGTTAGAGAGGTAGATGCGCCGGAAATTGCGTGTTCCTTTAAGCCAGTTCTCTCGGGAAGATGAGAGACGGCCGTCGCTCTGCAGCTGGTTATAGAAAAATTTTGCCTCGTCATAAAGCCTGGTTGCCGAAGGAGGGGTGTCTTTGCTGTCGTCTGTAAGCTGGGCCAGAGCCGCAAGAGGTGGCAATAGGGACCAGAAGAACAGAAAAAGTACTGCAAGACGCATCATTACCCCTGAGGACGGAGATTGGCCGGTCAGCTCGAGCAAAATAAAGGAAAGGTGCCCCGAAAGACAAGAATGTGGTCGTAATTCGCGGCATTATACAGGAAACCAGCTGTCATGGCAAAATAAATAGGGCTCGGATAAAAAACCCCTGTGCCGTTCTCCATCGACCCTGCCTGAAGACGAGACAGCAGAAAGCCAGATGATCCAGCAGCCTCAGCACCAGGAGCTGCGAGGGCAATTCGCGGCCAGAGCTGTTAGAGGCTGCTAAGTTTCTGTAGCGTATAGAGGTGGTTGAGTGCATCTAAGGGGGCGCAACGGTCAAGTTCGAGACCCTTGATATAGTCCCTGATGGCATCGCCAGGTGGCGGAAAGAGAGGAAGCTGTTCTGGTGCCCGCCTGGGTCCGCGAGTCTTTCTCGATTGCATCGGAAGGTTACCCCCTCGGTGATGGACATCGCCCATTTCAATCTCCCTGAGGATCTCCTTGGCGCGGTTGACAACCGCGCTGGGAACGCCAGCAAGCGCTGCCACCTGGATGCCATAGCTTCTGCTGGCTCCGCCCTGGACAAGTTTGTGGAGAAAAATGATGTTACCCTGCCACTCCCTGACGGCGATTGAGTAGTTCTTGATCCGGCCATGGGTTCGGGCCAGTTCGGTAAGCTCGTGGTAATGGGTGGCGAACAGGGTCTTGACTCCCTTGCCGTTCTTCTCCACCAGGGCCTCTGCCACTGCCCAGGCGATGGACAGTCCGTCGTAGGTCGAGGTGCCCCGGCCAATCTCGTCAAGGATGACCAGGCTCTTATCGGAGGCGTTATTGAGGATATTGGCGGTTTCGCTCATCTCCACCATGAACGTCGACTGTCCGCGGCGCAGGTTGTCCATGGCGCCTACGCGGGTGAAGATCCTGTCGACAAGACCGATGGTCGCCTGTTCGGCGGGTACGTAGCAACCCATCTGGGCCATGAGCACAATCAGCGCCGTCTGTCGCAGCACGGTCGACTTTCCAGCCATGTTCGGGCCGGTGATGATGAGAATTTCTTCGCTGTGCTGATCGAGACGGAGATCGTTGGGGACGAATCTGCCGCTGGGCAGGGTTCGCTCGATCACCGGATGGCGCCCCTCGACAATGGTGATCTCCTCGCCATCGTCCACTTCCGGTCGACGGTAGTTGAACTTGCAGGCAGCTTCAGCGCAGCAGGAGAAGCAGTCGAGTTGCGCCAGCAGTCGGGCGACCTGCTGGATGCGGTTCGAGTTTTCGGTCAACCGGTTGCGGATGTCGACGAAAAGCTGATACTCGAGAGCGAGGCGCCGCTCTTCGGCGCCGAGGATCTTCTCTTCGAAGGCCTT
>JANJUM010000133.1 GCA_024710585.1 Desulforhopalus sp. | reverse complement strand
CGACATCGGCGCCTGCTGCAACGGCTTCGGCTTCGCCTTCGCCCATGCCCAGTGCGGCAGGCTGCGCGAACTGTGGCAGCGCGACAACAGCCGCCTCTTCGGCCATCGCCTGCTCATGGATGTCGTTATCCCCGGCGGCGTTCGCCACGACCTCGACAGGGCGGGGATACACCTGCTCCGCGAGGCCAACGCCAGGCTGAGCGCCGAGGTCGGCGAAATCCTGCCGCTGCTCTATGAATACCCGTCCCTCCAGGATCGCCTGCGCACCACCGGCGAGCTGGCGCCGAAACAGGCGCGGGCCCTCGGCACACTCGGCTATGTCGCCAGGGCCAGCGGCGAGTGTTGGGATCTGCGGCGCGACGCCCCCTATCCACCCTATGACGGCATGGTCGTCACCGTTCCCCATTGCCTCGAGGGGGACGCCTCCGGCCGCGTGCGCGTGCGGGGCGACGAAATCCTCATCTCCCTTGATTTATTAGAAGAATTGCTGAGCAAGCTGGCGCCAGGAGAGATCACCTCCAACCTCCCGGAGAGGCATGGAGAATGTCGCGGAGTTGGCCTGGTCGAAGGCTGGCGGGGAGAGACCGTCGCCTATGTCCACCTCAACGGTGCCGGGCGGGTCGCCCGCTATTTCCCGCTGTGCAACAAGTCGGTCAACGGGTCCTACTCCGGCCACGACCTGTAGAACAACCACACACCAACGAAAATAATGTTCAGCGTCTTAGAAAAACTCTTCAGAACAGGTTGTTGAACCGAGGACTTGCCGCCAGTAGGCGAGGACGCGGCAGAGCTCGCCGCTACCTGCAGGCGGGAAATGGCCCGCGTCTTCGGCAGGAGCAGGGCGATCCGGATGGTCGATGCCGGTTCCTGCAACGGCTGCGAGTTGGAGATGCATGCCTTGAACAACTGCTTCAACGATATCGAGCGGTTTGGCCTCCACTTCGTCGCCTCGCCCCGGCACGCCGACCTTCTCCTCGTCACCGGGCCGGTCTCGCGACACATGCAGGACGCCCTCAAGCGGACCTATGACGCCACCCCCGACCCGAAGCTGGTCATCGCCATGGGCGATTGCGCGGCCGATGGCGGCAAGTTCGGGGTGTCCTACGCCAGTCTCGGCGCGGTGCGCAATGTCATCCCGGTGCATCTGGTCATTCCCGGCTGCCCCCCACCCCTGTGCAGTTGCTGCAGGCCATCACCAGCCTGCTTGGCCGCTGCCCGCAGGCCGGCAATAGCCAAGAGGCGCGGTAGAAACCTCACGGTTCCTCCGCGCCTCTTCCTTCCCAGCCAGACATCCGCCACGCCCCCTGATAAGGGGCTGCCACCGCGACGGACGGCTCAGGCCATGGCCGGCGACAGTTCGGCAAGGTGGCGAAACAAGGCCCCCTGTCGGAGACAGGCCGTCCTGACCTGCCCCACGTCGTCCCTCTCCGGCACAAGGGCCCGCCAGGGCACGAAGAGCCGCTCGCCGCGGCGTTGGAAACCGTGCATGTCGAGGAGCAGGCCAGCCACGCCGACCACCATTCGCCCTCTGTTCGCGGCATCCTCGACGGCCTCCGCCAAACGCCGGAAATTGCGATCGAGAAGATAGCAGGTAGCCGCCAGACGCGGCGTTTCCGAAGCGAGAATCTCGGTCAGCACCGGATCGAGGATGGCCGCGTAGGGCGAGGCATCCTCCCCCGCAGCCGGGGGACAGAACGACAGGGGAAGATGGCGCAGATCCTTGCCGATCGCGCTGCTCAGGCCAGGGCGAAAACGCCAGCCACGCCCCTCGAGGAACTCGCGCAGGGTGCGGCTCAGCCGATAGGCAATGAAAGGCCCGGAAGCGAAGACTTGCACCAGGCCTCCCCGGCCATCCTCGCCGGCGATACCCTGCAGGGCAAGCTGCGGGTCGCCAGGCTGGCCTTGGCCGGCGACGAGATGACGCGGCAGGGAGAGATAGCACTCCCCGCTCTCGTCCATGCCGAGATGCACATGGCGCTTGGCATACTCGTAACTCTGCAGACAGCGTTCGACGTAGCCCATGGCCACCGATGGCAGATCGGTCTGGCCCGGGCTGTAAAGATATTGCCCGGGCAGCCCGCCATAACATCCCCAGCTTGGCTGGTAGGCAAGCGGCAGGGCCATGACCGCCAGCAGGTCGCCGTCGCCAGTATCGGGCAGGCGATCGAAGAAACCGACGCTCTCCACGCTGCCGGAGAAGGAGATTGGGCACGGCATTTCGCCCTGCCAGATCATCTTGGCGGGGTCGGCGTGGCAGGAGAGGGCCAACTGCTGCAACACCTCCCCGGCATCCTCGAGGGGCATCGATCCCAGGCCGGGGTTGCATTTCGGGATCAATGCCGCAAACGGTGGGACTCTATCGTTCATGTGAGCCTCTTTATTGAGAGAACAGTCGATCAGGCGAAAGTCACTGACATTGCGATGTGCTCAGCCGGCCTGTGCCACAAGCCGCGAAGCGCGGCCTTGGGGACGCTGCCCGGCGACACGGCCCTGGGGCCGCGGTGCGGGATCGATCTCCCGCTTCCCGGTGAGATCGCGGCAGTGAAAGAAGACATACCAGTCATCCCGCCTGCCGGCCGATGGGCTGGTGTCCCGACGCCTGCCGCCGAGAAATCGCGCCGCGCGGGCGATGAGATCGATGCCCGCCATGGTAAAGACAACGAGTGGAAACAGCAGTTGATATTCCATGGTCACCCTCCGTTGTGCCGGCGACTGTATGCCGCCGGCGATTGCACGACCTCTTCCGGGCCACTCCACCCCAGCTCAGGGGTTGGCGCTGGTGCCCGCCATCGCCCCTTTGACCACCAGGGTCGGCCGCAGGGAGATGGCCGCGACCCTCTCCACCACGCTGCCGAGGAGAAAGCGTACGACCGCGGTGCGCCCGAACGATCCGAGGACGATGAGGTCGATATCGTTCTCTTCGCCATAACCGACGATAGTCTCGTAGGGATTGCCCTCGCGCATCGCCGTCACCACTTTCACCCCCCGCAACCCGCCTTCCTGGCTCAATGTCTCCAGGGCGAAGAAGTGCTTATGGTGCGCCTCGTCCATGACACCGTAGAGCAGACTGCGGTCGACCGGCACGTCGAGCACGGTCAGCCCGTGCACTTCGCCGCCGAAGAGGCTCGCCAGTTCGAGGGCCCGCTTGCCTGCCTCGACGCTGTACCGCGAACCGTCGACCCCGACGAGGATGCGCCCGAAATCCACCTTCGCCCCCTCCGGAACCATGAGTACGTCGCAGGGGCTGAGGCCAACGATGCGCGCCGCCGTCTGGCCGAGGATGATGCGCTCCATATAGCTGCGCACCGGGTAGCCGATAACCACCAGAGTCGCCCCTTCCCTGACCGCCGTGTCGACGATGCATTCCACCGGGGCCCCCACCAGATGCTCGGTCTTGAGCGCCACATGGGTGCCCACCGACATGCGACGGGCCTCCTCGAGGCACTGGCGAAACGGCCGGCTCAACTCCTCCTCGGCGTTGTCGATGGCCCAGCGGTTGAGGTTGCCCTCGTACTTCGGGGTGACGCTGACCGCGACGACCCGCGCCCCGATGGCTGCCGCGAGGCGCAGGGCCTCGCGGAAGGCGGTACTGCCCGCCGGGCTGGGATCGACAGCCACGACCAGAGTGGCGGAGGCATCGCGATTCATCTTCTATCCCCTGGCGGTGGCGAGTTGCGCCTGTTCGAGGCTGCGCGCCTTGAAGAGGCTGACGAGGATGATGGTCGCCCCGACGAGCAGGGCGAAACACATCACGTAAAAGCTGACCTGCGTCATCACGCCCACCTGCTCGGCGCTGAAGGAGGTCAGCTGCAGTTCGTTGGTATACTTGGGAATGGCGAAGAAGCGGCTCACGGCGACGATGAGCATGATCGTCGCCATGACATATTTGATCATGTAGTCCTTGACGTAGGTGGTGCCGATGGCACCGAGCTGCACGCCGAAGAGCGACCCGGCGAGGATGAGCAGGGTGAGGCGGATATCCACCGAACCGTAATAGGCCCAGATGAGGGTGCCGCCCAGGCCCATGACGAAGGCGATGACCAGCTCGGTGGCCGAGGCGACGATGCTGGTGGCGCCGATGATGTACATCAGGCCGGGCACGCCGATGAAGCCGCCTACGGCGATGGTCGCGGCGAGCATGCCCGTGGCCAGGGCCACCGGCAAGAGAAACCATACGCTGATGCGCACCTTGGCGGTCTTCAGGGTGACCATCGGCCATAACTCGATGCGCTGCAGCCGCTTGGCCAGGGTCTCCGGCCTGCTGCCCTGCTTGCCCTCGCCCTCACTGCTCTTCATCTTGATGGCGTCACGGAGGACGAAGCCGCCCACCAGCACCAGGACGACGACGAAAATGAAGCTGACATAGAGGTTCGACCCCGCCTGCCCCCAGGCCTCGAGAATGCGCCGCTGAACGACGATGCCCACCTGGACGCCGAGCTCGGCGAATACACCCATGATCAGACCAAGCTTGAGATCGACCTGGCCATACTTATACCGTTTGATGGCCCCGACCAAAGCCTTGGGAAACTTGTGGCACATATTGCTGGCCACCGCCACCGTGCCCGGGACGCCCAGGCTCATCATCCCCGGGGTGAGGACGAAGGCCCCGCCGGAGCCGATGAAACCGCTGACCAGGCCGCCAATGAAGCCGACGATGAACAGGAAGACGATGGAATAGGTGTTGAGGTCGATGAACTGGATGGCCTCAGTAATCGGTCCGTGCATGACATTCTCCTCTTGAGGGAAAAAGGGGTAACGATAGCGTTATCGGTAGGGGAGTGCTTCCTTTCGTGTCGTCTTACATGCTCGCCTGGGCGCGGTGCCGAACGTCTTTGCGAGGGGCCGGGGCGACGGTGCTCTCTTTGACGCTGGATGCCGTCGGGCGCTGATCCGCCTGGCTGCGCTCGATACCGAGGGCGGACCAGAAGGAACTGGTGAAGTTGCCATGGGCGTAGGAGACGGCGAAGACCATGGCCACCGGCAGCAGGCAGTAGGCCCCGCCCTTGCTGAAGTACTGCATGATGGTGTCCTGGTAGGTGAAGACCGCGGCGTAGATGGCGGCGGTCATGGTGCCGAAGACAAAGCAGTTGCGGATGTGGCGGGACTTGCTGACGGTCGACATGGTTTTCGCTCCTCGTGGAAATAAAGAATCGGGTGAGGCCGCCCCGAACGGGCGACTGGATTGAGCAGCACTGGCAGTGACGGTGAACACCGGGACAGGACAATAGGGGGCGATCTTGTCGACGGTCAGACCCTGATCGACGAGGACGAAGTCGATCGGCCCGTGGCTGTGGCAGAGGCGACGCACCGCCTCCCCGGCCTGCCCGGCGGCATATTCCACCCGCACGGGAATGTCGCGTGTCCGCGCCAGGGCAGCGAACGAGGCGGCGCTTTCCGCCATGGCCATCTTGAAGAGGCTGGTGCGGCGGCCCCCGTCGGGGAGATAGGGCAGGGTATTGACATGCAGGGCGAGGATGGAGGAGCCGAGACGCTCGGCCACCCGCAGGGCGTGCTCGACCACTCCTGGCCCCATATGGCCGTTGCGCGACACCACGAGGATCTGCGACCTGCGGGCAGGGCCCGCACTGGCAGAGGGTGGTGCCGCTTGTGCTTCGCGGCCGGGGTTGTGTTGGTGGTTGTCGTTCATCGCTTCTCGCGGCTTGGGATGGTTGAGGCAACGTTTGCTGCTTCTAAACCAAAAACCGTGCCACAGGTGCGAAACGACTTATTTTCTTGTTTTAACTGAGAAAATTTTAGGAAAGCTTAGGGCTTGGCAGAGACATGTTGCACATCGCAACAACACCCCAGTGGGTATCCCCGATCAGGGGCAGAGAAGCTATTGCGTTATGCAACACCGCGCTGCAACATGCAACAACGCCATCGCGAACAGGGGAAGAGTCAGTCGGAGGATGGTCAGAGGAGAAGGGAATCGTCAGAATATGGACATTACATTCGGCATGTTACGTGAAAGAGAAGCGGACCACGGACAGGATGGCGTGGCTCTCGCGGCGGAGGGGCTGGAATCGATCTTGCAATTCGGGTGGGGCAAGATATCCTGAGTGGGTAGCCTCCCTGCCACGCCACTCGCCATCATCACCACCATAGAGAGGGGAATATTCTATGTTTTTCAAGAAAAGGAACGCCGTCCCCCCGGAAGAAGCTCCTCCCGCCGCCCCGGAATCGCCCCTCGACCAGCTGCGCCGGCGTGTCCAGGACGCCGCGCTCCCCCCCCATGCCCAGGAGGCCGCCCAGCGCGAACTGGAAAAGCTCGACAAGACCGACCCGGCGGTAGCCGAGTACGGCGTCGGCTTCAACTACATCGAGCTCCTCCTCGGCCTGCCATGGACCAGTTCCACTCCGGCCGGGCTCGATATCGAGCGGGCCCGCCTCGTCCTCGATTCGCGCCATAGCGGCCTGGAACAGATCAAGCAGCGTATCCTCGAACACCTCGCCGCCAAGACCCTGTGCCAGAAGCTGCAGCAGACCATCCTCATCGTCGACGACGAAGCCATCGCGCGCAGCAACATGGAGCACGTCCTCACTAAGGACGGCTATCGCTGCCACTGCGCCGCCAATGGCCTCGAGGCCCTCGAGGTCCTTTCGCGGGAGGAGGTCGACCTGGTCATCACCGATCTCAAGATGGAGCGCATGGATGGTCTCGAACTGCTCAACCACATCGCCCGCCTCTCCCCGGAGATCCAGGTGATCATGGTCACCGGCTTCGCCACGGTAAGCACGGCGGTGGAGGCCCTGCGCAAGGGGGCCGCCCACTACCTCGGCAAGCCGGTGAACCTCGAGGAACTGCGCCGGACAGTGGCCGAGGTGCTGGAGCAGAAGCGGTCGATCATGGTCGGCAAGGGGCCGGTGCTGTGCTTCACCGGCCCCCCGGGCACCGGCAAGACCTCGGTGGGCAGGGCCATTGCCGACGCCCTGCACCGCCGCTTCATCCGCATCTCCCTGGCCGGGCTGCGCGACGAAGCCGAGCTGCGCGGTCACCGCCGCACCTACGTCGGCGCCCTGCCCGGGAAGATCATCAACGAGATCAAGAAGGCGGGGGTCAACAACCCGCTGTTCATGCTCGACGAAATCGACAAGATCGGCAAGGACTTCCGTGGCGACCTGGCCTCGGTCTTCCTCGAGGTCCTCGACCCGGAGCAGAACCTGCGCTTCACCGACCACTATCTCGACATCCCCTTCGACCTGTCACGGGTGATGTTCATCGCCACCGCCAACGACCTCTCGCAGCTGCCCGGGCCGCTCCTCGACCGCATGGAGTGCCTCGAGTTCACCGGCTACAGCGAGGAGGAAAAGCTGCATATCGCCGAGTCCTTCATCGTGCCGCGGCAGCTGAAGGCGGCCGGTCTCTCGCGGGAGAAGGTCAGCTTCGCCCCCGAGGCCATCCTGCGGGTCATCACCGATTACACGCGGGAGTCCGGCCTGCGCAACCTCGAACGGGAGCTGGCCGACATCTGCCGCAAGCTCGCCCTGCTCACCCTCAACAGCGCAAGCGACGACGCCCCGGCGACGACTCTCGACGCCGACACCGTGACCAGGCTGCTCGGGGCGAAAAAATATCACCGCGAAGTGGCCGGGGGGGAGGCGCAGATCGGCATCGCCACCGGCCTCGTCTGGGCGGAGACCGGCGGCGAGATCCTCTCGGTGGAAACCGTGGCCATGCCCGGCCATGGCCAGCTGCAGCTGACCGGCAGCCTTGGCGACGTCCTCCAGGAATCGGCGCGGGCGGTGCTCAGCTTCATCCGCAGCCGCACCGGGCAATTCGCCATCCGCGACGACTTCTTTGAAACCACCGACCTGCACGTGCACTTCCCCTCGGGCGGCATCCCCAAGGATGGCCCCTCGGCGGGCATCACCATCTTCGTCGCCCTGCTCTCCCTGCTGACCGGGCGGCCCGCCTTTCGCGACGTCGCCCTCACCGGGGAGATGACCCTCAGCGGGCGCATCCTGCCGGTGAGCGGCATCCGCGAGAAGCTCCTCGCGGCGCGGCGGGCCGGCGTGCGGCGGGTGGTGCTGCCGGCCGGCAACACCGACACCGTGGCCGCCATTGGCCCGGAAATCGGCCGCGCCATGGAGATCTCCTTCGTGGCCCACGCCTGCGAGGTCGTCGATCTGGCCCTTGCCGAAAAGAGTTACCTTATCCGTTAGAGGGGATTGCGGAACAAGAAGAGCGCAGTGCGCGAACCTCTCGGGGAACGAGAGGGGAGGATGCCCTGCCGAGACCGGCCATCGCCGTACGGTTCAGGGCCGGCATGCGCTGTGGCGCCACTGCACCGCCACCCCGAGACCACCTGGCATGGCTTCAGCTGTCGGGGCTGTCGAGGCCGTAGCGCTTGATCTTGCGCCACAGGGAGACGCGGTCGATGCCGAGGATCTTGGCAGCTATCGAGCGGTTGCCCTGCACCTCGTCGATGACGTCCATGATATAGCCCTTCTCCAGCTCGGCGAGGGTCGGCCAGCTCTGCCGCTTGTCGCGACTGCTGAGCACCGCCCCGTCGGGGAGGTCGAAGGCGAGATGAGACGGTTCGACCACCTCTTCCTGACAGGAGAGGAGGATGCGCTGGGCGATATTTTCCAGCTCGCGGATGTTGCCGGGGTATTCGTAGGACATCAGCTGCCTGGCCGCTGCCGGCGAGAGAGACGGCACCTTGCGGCCCTCGCGGCAGTGCTTGGCGAAGAAGTGCTGCGCCAGCAGGGGGATGTCCTCGCGCCGCTCGGCCAGGGAGGGCACGTGGATGGTGAGGACGTTGAGGCGGTAAAAGAGGTCCTGGCGGAACGCGCCCTCCTCCGCTTCGCGGCGCAGGTCCTTGTTGGTGGCGGCGAGGAGGCGAAAATCCACCGGCAGCTCGACGTTGCCGCCGACGCGCATCAGCGTGCGCTCCTGCAGTACGCGCAGCAGCTTGACCTGCATCGACAGAGGCAACTCGCCGACCTCGTCAAAAAATACCGTCCCCTTCTCGGCCAGTTCGAGCAGGCCCTTGCGTGTCGCGGTGGCCCCGGTGTAGGCCCCGCGCTCATGGCCGAACAGCTCGTTGGTGATCAGTTCCTCGGTGAAAGCGCCGCAGTTGAAGGCGACGAAGCGGCCCTTGGCGCGCGGGCTGAGCTCGTGGATGGTGCGGGCGACCAGCTCCTTGCCGGTTCCGGTCTCCCCCTGGATGAGGACGTTGCAGTCAAGCTGCGCCACCTGGGCGATGGTTTCCCGCAGGGCCTGGAGCTTCGGGCTCTGGCCGATGAGGCGCATGGCCCCCTGGGGCGTCTTGACCTGCTCGCGCAGTTCCTGCAGCTCACGGCGCAGCTGCCGCTTTTCCAGGGCCTTGTCGACGATGACGCGCAGTTCGGCGAGCTTGAAGGGCTTAGCGAGGTAGTGATAGGCGCCCTGGCGCATCGCCTCCACCGCCGTGTCGACGGTGGCGTAGCCGGTGACCACCACCACCTCGGTCAGCGGCCACAGGCGCCGGCTTTCGGCCAGCACCGCCAGGCCGTCTTCGCCCTTCATGCGCAGATCGGTGAGCACCAGGGCGAACTCCTCCTGGCGGAGCAGGGCGATGGCGCGACGGCCATCCTCTGCCACCGACACCGCGAAGCCTTCCTTGCCCAGGGCGTGACAGAGATTGTCACGGGCGATGGGTTCGTCGTCGACGACGAGGATCTTGCTATTTTTCATGGCCTTGCTGACCGGGGACCGTGCCGGGGAGGAAAATGACGAAGGCCGTTCCCGCCCCTGGCTCGCTGACCACGCCGATATTGCCGTGGTGCTGCTGGATGATACCATATACCACCGATAAGCCGAGGCCGGTACCCTGTCCTTCCTCCTTGGTGGTAAAAAAGGGATCGAACAGCTGTCCCTGGATCTCCTCTGGGATGCCCGGCCCGGTATCGCTGACCGTCAACTCCACCCCGCCGCGCTCCTCGTCGTGCCGGGCGCGGATATTGATACGCCCCTGGCCGACGATGGCCTGCCCGGCGTTGATGACCAGATTGAGCAAGGCCTCCTGGATGCGCTGGCTGTCCATGGGCACGATGAGGTCGTGGGGGATGTCGACGGTGACCTCGATGCCGGCCGGCACCTGGCTCTGCACGAGGCGGATGGTGCGCTGCACCAGTTCGCCGAGGTTGGCCGGGCGGAGGCTGAACTCGCGCGCCCGGGCGAACTCCAAGAGACCCTTGACGACATCGCGGGCACGGAGCGTCTCCTGCTCGATATTGGCCAGCATGCGTTCGAGAATGGCCCTGTCCCCTCCGGCCAGCTCGTCGATGGCGATCTGGCAGGAGGTGGAGATATTGTTGAGCGGGTTGTTGAGCTGATGGGCGACGCCGGCGGTCAGCGTGCCGATGGAGGAGAGCTTTTTCGACTGCACCAGCTGATCCTGTCGGCGCTCCAGTTCCTGCACCATGGTGTTGAAGGCGACCATCATCTGCTGCATCTCGTCGTTGGTATCGACCACTTCGATACGGTTGAAGCGGCCCTGGGCGATATCGTCGGTCGCCCGGCGGATGATGCGCAGCGGACGGAAAATCTTGAAGACCAGCACCCAGGGAAGCAGCACCCCGAGCATGAAGGCCATTGCCGACCAGACGACAAGCTGGCCCTTGAGCAGGCGGATGATCTCGTGGATGCGGTCGCGCTCGAAAGCCACCAGTTCCTCGCTGAGGTCGGTCATACGCTTGCCGAGTTCACGGATGCGGTCGATGGACAGCTGCCGCTCGGCGCCGCTGCCGCCGGTCTGCTCTTCGATCTCTCTCATCCCCGCCCGATAGGCGGCGAAGTGCTCGCCAAACTCGCGGAACATGGGGGTGACCTTGAGCTTGCCCACCCGGGCGAGAATCAGCTCCTGGGTATCCGCCGCCTGGTCGAGATAGCGGTGGTTCTCGACCAGCGCCTCGCGCTTGAAGTAGAGGAGGAAGTTCTTCTCGTATCGCCGCGCCTCGAGGATGATATTGTTGAGGTTGTAGGCGAGCTCGAGCAGGGTCGTCTTTTCCTCGGTGGTGCGCAGGTAGTCGTAGGAGACGTAACCCATGCCGATTATCCCGAAGATATAGGAGCCGAGGATGAGCATGATCCGCACCTTGACGGTGAGGCCCGAAAAGACAGTCATATGAGCACCTCCATAGCTGAGTGGGGCCGGGACGCGAAGAGACGGCGCCAGGCTGGCATTCCGGACGCTTGCCAGCACAATGCCGCGGCGTTGCCTCATATGCAAGAAAGAAACCTGCGGCCGCTTTTTCCCCTCCCGCCACCCTGAAAAATCGGAACGAGAGAATTGCGCGCCTGTCCGCGTCATCCGAGGCGAGGTGACCCATGGCCGGCAGTGGAAAAACCGGCAATAGGGGGAGCGGCGAGGGGCGAGGCCCACGCTGAACAGAGCGCAGAGTTCCCGGCTATGGCCGTAACGGCAAGGTGAAGGAGGAGGAAGGTGGGGCGCCGCCGCCCGCCCGGCCGGCAAATGGCGGCACGCCGCGCCGGAGAAAAGAGCCTGCCGTCACCGCCATCGCCCCGTTCTGACGCCAGGCGCCGGGTCGGGGGCGGTCATTTCTTGCTGAGGATCTGGTCGGCGAGGTCGGGGTAGCGCTTGCGCACGCAGGCGGGGCAGATACCATGGGTGAAACGGACGTCGCTATGGGCGGCGAGATAGCTCTCCACCTGCTGCCAGTAGCCATCGTCGTCGCGGATCTGCTTGCAGTCCGAGCAGATCGGCAAAAGACCGCTCAGGGTCTTGACCTGGGCCAGGGCGGCGCGCAGTTCGGCGATGAGGTACTCGTTGCGCCGGTTGGCGCGGTATAGGGAGATGTGGGTGCGCACCCGCACGAGCAGCTCGGATGCGTTGAAGGGTTTGGTGATATAGTCGACTCCCCCGACCTCGAAGCCCTTGATGAGGTCTTCACGCCCGGTGCGGGCGGTGACGAAGATGATGGGGATATCCTTCTTGCTCTCCACGGTCTTGATATGGCGGCACAGGGTGTAACCGTCGACGTTGGGCATCATGACGTCGAGAAGGATGAGGTCGGGGGAGAGTCTCTGCAGGATATGCCATGCCTTCCTGCCGTCACTGGCCACCGAGATCTGGTAGTTTTCGATGCTGAGGATATTGCACATCACCTCGAGGTTCTTGGCGACGTCGTCGACGACGAGGATGAGCGGGGGCTTTTCAGGGGGAGTCGGGTCGAGAATGTCCATGTTCTTCCAGTAGATTGAGGGAAATTTCCTCCAGATCGGGCATCGACTGCCAGGGGTCGGTCTGTTCGATCAGGGCGATCAGCTGTGGGAAGAGGTCGAAGGTCTGTGGCAGCCGCTCCATGTCGAAGCTCTTCGCCTGAGCGAGCAGTTCCTTGGCCCAGAGGCGGAGGAATTCCAGCTCGTATTCCAGGGCCAGCTTGCCGACCTCGAGGGCGAAGCTCTTGATCTCGCTGATGATGAAGGTCTCACGGTTCTCGCGGTACTGCGCCGTCAGCTTGTCGGCGAGGATGCGCCGCAACTCCGGCAGACGCTCGCCGACCGCGGCCAGGGCCTCCGCCACCTGCTCTTCCCCGGGCAGGGCATAGGGCTGGCAAAAGTCTCCGAACCCCGCGCCATGGCTCTGCGGGGAGAGGGTCGAGTGGGGCAGGAAGCGGGCCAGCACCTCATAGAAGTCATCCTGCAGCACCGGTTTCTGCAGCCAGGCATCGAAGTGGAAGTCGGTGCGGAAATCCTCGCTGCCAACCCTGGCGGCGGCGGTGGTCACCGCCACTACCGGGATATTGAGCTCCTCCTTGACGCGGTTGAAGCGCTCAACCAGGGTGTCGTCGCGCAAGTAGGCCATGGTGTAGTCGAGGACGATGAGATCGGGCTTGATGGCCATGCACCAGTCGATGCCGGCCTCGACGCTGACCGTCTCGACCACCGCCAGCTTGCTGGGGCGGAGGAATTCGCGGAAGACCATGCGGTTGTTGTCGATGGCGTCGATGACGAGGATCACCGCCTCCTGGTCGAAGTTGATCTTCGGGTCTTCGGCGACCTCGCTGGCGGCGGCGATATCCTCCCGCGAAGCGAGGGGGATCTGGCGGAGGACGGCGGTGAAGGTCGACCCCTGGCCGACCTCGCTGACCAGGGAGAGCTCACCGCCGATGGTCTCCACCAGGCGCCTGGCAATGCTCAGGCCAAGGCCGGTGCCGGCGTACTTGGCCTGACTCTGGCTCTTGCGCTGGGTGAAGGCTTCGAAGATGGTGGCCTGCTCGTCCTGGGGAATGCCGATGCCGGTATCTGCCACGGCCAGCTCGAGGTCGACGCGCTCGCCGGGACATTGGGCGAGAACGCGCATCGACAGGGAAATCTTCCCCTGATCGGTGAATTTGACCGCGTTCTTGAGAAGATTGAAGAGAATCTGCCGCAGCCGCACCTCGTCGATGAGGATGGCCTCGGGCAGGGCCGGGTCGAGGTCGACCTGGAAGTCGAGCCGCTTTTCCTCGACCACCTGGATGAAGATGGTCTGGATCTCCAGGGCGATGCTCCTCAGGGCGACCACCGTCGGCTGCAGCTCGAACTTGCCGGACTCGATCTTGGCGAGGTCGAGCAGGTCGTTGATGAGCCGCAGCAGGGTATTGCCGCTGACGTCGATGGCGTTGATATACTGCCGCTGGCGCTCGTCGATGATCTGCGCCTTGAGGATCTGGGTGAAGCCGAGGATGGCGTTCATCGGGGTGCGGATCTCGTGGCTGACGCTGGCCAGGAAATCGCTCTTGAGGCGGTTCGCCTGGCGGGCGGCGTCACGCTCGCGGCTGATACGGTGGGCAAGCAGCGAGCTGACCAGCATACCGCCCAGGGCGAGCAGCATGGCGATATAGAGGCCATGGTGGGCAAACCAGTCCGCCGGGGCACGGGAGTCGGGCGTCGTGGGGGCGGGGGGCTGGGGGGCGGGGGGCGGCTTCCTCGCAGCAGGGGAAGGGGGAGGTTTCGCCGTCACCGCGGCGGAGTCGCCGCCTCCCATCAGCTGCTGACGTTCGGCCATGGTGATGACGTCGTCGTCGAGTTCCCCGGGCGCGGCGCCGAAAGCGGCTCCGGCCATGGTCGCCAGCACCAGCCAGCCCAGGGCGAACGAGAGGGCGGGACCTCGTTTTATCGTGCCCATGAACCCTGCGTCTGCCGTCTCGCCCATCGCCACCGTCCCCTGTCACTGCCACCGTCTTTGTCCCGCTTGCCAAGAGAGCAGTCATCCTACCCTCTTTTTTCGGCGACGGCAAGGGGTCGCCATCGATTCCGTCAAATTGCTAGGCTTTTCGCCCCCGCGCCTCCTCTCGCCGAGAGATCGCGCAGTCAGCGCAGGGCCGCCCCCAATGCGACGCCAAGCCCGCGCAACCGCTGGAGCGAACCTGCTAACATCCCTTGACCCCAAGGGAAAAACTCGGTAGGATGGCCCCTGCCGGGGAGGTTGAAAAAAGCTGCCGGCACAGACACCCCCGAGAGGAACGCCGCCCGCGGCAGACCCGTCCGGAGGGCGCCATTCCCCCCGGATTGCAAAAGGCCGGCGACTACACCAACGAGACAGAGAATTACCGTCAGTGACCATTCCTCCGCACGACATCAGAATCGACAGCGACAAACCGCGCCACCCGATCTTCCCCGATTCGCCCCGCCCCGCCACCACACCGGGCGGCGGGCGGGGGCCGCAGCCGGAGAGCATCGCCATCGATCGCCCGGCGGCGGCGACCGGCGCCAAGCCAGGGGTCAGGCGGCGCCTGGCCGCCGGGCCCTCCCCCACGCCTCACGCCCGCAGACGACGCTGGCCCTATGCGCTTCTGGTTCTCCTGCTGTTTGCTCTCGCCGCCGGGGCGGCCATTTACCACGAGACGCAGACCTCGACCCTCCAGGCCAAATATCTCAGCGCCTTCGCCAGGAAACTGCGCTTTCATGTCGAAGCCGGGCCAAGCCCTTCCATCGTCTTTCCCAGGAAGGGCCCCTACGACCTGCGCCTCGGCTACGTGCAGCTGCCCGCGGCCGTCGAAAAACTCCGCCAGAAAGGCCTCGAGGTGACCCATCAGGCGCGCTTCAGCGACGAGCTGCACCGCTACGCCACCCTCGGTTTCAACATCCCCTACCAGGAAAAGAGCCAGGCGGGCCTGCACCTCCTCGACGCCGAGGGGCATACCATGTACCGCATGGCCAACCCGCAGCTGGTCTACCCCGATTTCCGCGCCATCCCGCCGCCCATCGTCCAGTCGCTCCTCTTCATCGAAAACCGCGACCTCCTCTCCGACGCCTATCCCAAGGTCAACCCGGCGGTGGACTGGGGGCGCTTCTCCAAGGCGATCATGGTCAAGACCGGCGAGCTGGTCAACATCAACCTGCCGTCCATGGGCGGCTCCACCCTGGCGACCCAGACCGAGAAATTCCGCCACTCCGACAACGGCATCACCTCTTCGCCCAGCGACAAGCTCTACCAGATGGCCTCAGCCTCGGTCCGCGCCTACAGCCATGGCGAGGACACCAGCACCTTCCGCCGCCAGCTGGTGCTCGACTACCTCAACTCGGTGCCTCTCTCCGCCGCCCCCGGCGCCGGCGAGGTCAACGGCCTCGGCGACGGCCTCTTCGTCTGGTACGGCTCCGATTTCGAGGAAGTCAACCGCCTGCTGCACCTCAAGGAGGCCAAAGGGGCCGAACTGGAGCGCCAGGCACGGGCGCTCAAGCAGGTCATCAGCCTGATGATCGCCCATCGCCGCCCCTCCTATTACCTGGTCAAGGGGCGCACCGAGCTGGCGACGCTCAGCAACAGCTACGCCCGCCTCCTCGCCCAGGGGGGCTATATCCCCGCCGCCCTCGGCGACGCGGTGCAGACCCAGCCGCTCATCTTCCGCAATTTCCAGGAAAATTCGGCGGCGCCGCAGCTGACCGTCAACAAGGGCATCAACGTCGTCCGCAACCGTCTCGCCAGCCTGCTCGACGCCTCGCTCTACGACCTCGACCGCCGCGACATGTCGGTGACCTCGACCATCGACAGCCGCCTGCAGGAGGACGTCACCTGGTACCTCAGCAACCTGCAGACCCCCTACGGCGCCGAGGCCATGGGGCTGATCGGCAAATACCTCCTCAGCCCCGACCAGGCCGGGGCGATCAGCTACAGCTTCACCCTCTTCGAGCGCACCCCGGCCGGCAACATGGTGCGGGTGCAGACCGACACCACCGAGACCCCCTTCGACATCAACGAAGGCAGCAAACTCGAGCTCGGCTCCACCGCCAAGCTGCGCACCCTGGTCACCTACCTGGAGATCATCGCCGAGCTGCATGGCCGCCTGCTGCGCAAGAAACCGGCGGAGATCGAGGAATTCAACCGCCGCCACCCCGATATCCTCACCACCTGGGTCTGCAATCAGCTGCTGCAGACGCCGCGCATGCCCCTGCGCGCCATGCTCGAAGGGGCCATGGCCCGCCCCTACTCCGCCAACCCCGAGGAGCGCTTCTTCACCGGCGGCGGCCTGCACGTCTTCGGCAACTTCCGCAGGGAGGACGACGGCCGCGTGGTAACCGTCACCGAGGCCTTGCAGAACTCCATCAACCTGCCCTTCGTGCGCATCATGCAGGACATCGTCGGCCACACCCGCGCCGCCCAGTGGGAGAACAACCGCCAGGTGCTCCTCGACGACAGCGACCCGCGGCGCAAGGAGCTGCTCGACAAGTTCATCGACGGCGAGAGCCGCGTCTTCCTCTCCCGCTACTGGAACAAGTACGCCGGCAAAAAGGAGCAAGAGCGCCTCGACACCCTGCTCGCCGGGATGCGGCCGACGCTTTTGCGCCTCTCCGTGGTCCACCGCTACCTCTACCCCGACGCCGACCAGGCCGCATTCATCCGCTTCATCCGCGCCGAACTGCCCGGGGCGGACACCAGCGACGCCAAGATCGCCGCCATGTACGACAAGTACCGCCGCGGGGCCTACAACCTGCAGGACCTCGGCTACCTCGCCTCCCTCCACCCCCTGGAACTGTGGCTGCTCGATTACCTGCGCCAGCCGGGGCAAAAATCGCAGCAGGACGCCATCGACAAGAGTGCCACGGTGCGCCGCGAGGTTTACAACTGGCTGATGAAGACCAAGGCCAAGAACGCCCGCGACTCCCGCGTGCGCATTGTGCTGGAAAGCGACGCCTTCTCCGACATCCACCGCCGCTGGGCCAACCTCGGCTACCCCTTCGAGCACCTGGTGCCGTCGCTGGCCACCGCCCTGGGCAGCTCCGGCGACCGCCCGGCGGCCCTCGCCGAGCTGGTCGGCATC
>JANJUM010000122.1 GCA_024710585.1 Desulforhopalus sp. | reverse complement strand
CCTATGCCGAAGAGCTGAGCGCCAGGGCGCCCACCGAGGTCCTGTGGTGGCGGGCCCTCACCCACCTCCACCTGCAGCACAATCGCTACAAGGAGGCGCTCACCTGCCTGCTGGTCGCCGGCTATCTCGATACGCTGACAGCCGAGGAGCAGCGCCTGGTTGCCGACCTCTACCTGCAACTTGGGGTGCCGCGCCAGGCCGTACCCCTCTACAAGGGGATGATTGCCGCTGGCGCCAACCACCAGCTGCTCGCCAACCTCCTCGTTGCCCTGCGCCAGATGGGACGAACGGAAGAAGCCCTGGAAGCCCTCGACAGGTTCGCCCCCTCGCCCCTTCCCGCTGAGCTGGCCATGCAAAAGGCCGATTTGCTCTTCTCCCATGGCCGCTACCAGGAGGCCGCCAGCCTCTATGACCAGATCGCCGCCACCGCCGGCGGCAAACAGCGCCAGCGCCTCCAGCAGATGGCGGCCTCTGCCAGGGCGCGGCTCGAAGAGCGCAGAGGCGATGGATGAGACGCCCTGGCACCCCTCTCGGCGACGACAAGATACCCGGACGGTCCCGCCCCGGCCACACCGAACGCACCCTCGAGGCCTGCCCGGTCTGGCAGGCATATACTCTTTTTTGGAGATGAGATAATGAACGACAACGACCGTCGACTCTGGGAAGACCGCTGGCAGGAGGCCCTGGCCGCCTCGCCGATGCGGCGGCGCCGCTCGGGCGACCCCATGAAACGCTGGAACAACATGGCCGGCGACTTCGCCGAGCGCACTGGCGAGAAAGAAAACAACGACAAGCGCCTGGAGGTGATCGCCTGGCTGCGCGAGCGCGGCGCCCTCTTCCCCGGGGCCCGGGTCATCGATATCGGCGCCGGGCCCGGCAACTGGGCCATCCCCCTGGCCGAAGCCGGGGCCGAGGTGCTGGCCCTCGAGCCGGCCGAAGGGATGCTCCGCATCCTCCGCAGCCGCATCGACCCTGCCCGCCTCAGGGTGGCCCTGCACCAGGCCACCTGGCAGGAGGTCGACCTCGACGCACTCGGCTGGCGCGGGCGCTTCGACCTGGTCTTCGCCTCCATGACCCCGGGGGTGGACGGCCCGGAGATGCTCGACAAGATGCTGCAGGCAGCCAGGGAAGACGGGGCATTCTGCTACCTCTCCGCCTTTGCCGGACGGGCCTGGCAGGAATGGTACGGCGAGCTGTGGCGCACCCTGTTCGACGAGGAACTGGGTGGACATGTCAACGACATCATCCACCCCTTCAACCTCCTCTACGCCCTCGGCTATCGCCCGGAACTGCGCTTCGAAGAGTGGGAGCGCCGCATCTCCTGGCCGCGGCAGCGCGCCATCGACGACTTCTGCAACCACCTGGAGGGCTTCACCGAGCTGACCGACGAAGTGCGCGCCGTTATCTCCGCCCATGTCGACAGCCGCCTCGTCGAGGGCCGCTTCGAGGAGAGCCGCCGCGGCTGCCGCGGCATGATGCTCTGGGACACCCGCCTGCGCATTGCCGGGCGATGAGGGGCGCGGCGAGTGCACCGGGCCATCAGGGATTACCGCTACCCCTGTCCGAAAAGCATTGCCAGGGCAGCAACTTTGAAGTACCTTACTTTTTTCGCAAACTCTTGCTTGCGCGACAAGAAAGACAACCGCCCAGCGATTGCATAAGGAGCATCGATGAGAGATCCCCACGCCCTTTCAGGAGAAGCGGCCCCACGCGGCGGCGACGGCCCCCCATCGTCCAGGAGCGGAGGCCGCCTGCTGTTTATGACCTCGGTCCCCTTTTTCCAGTGGCGCGGCTCCTCGATCCGCATCGCCTTCAACGTCCAGGCCCTGGCCGAGCTCGGCTACGAGGTCGACCTGCTCACCATCCCCGTGGGCGAGACGAGGGACATCCCCGGGGTCAGGGTGCATCGCGTCGCCAACCCCCTGGGGGTGAAGAACATCCCCATCGGCCCATCGGCGCACAAGCTGATCTTCGACCTGCTCATCCTCCTCAAGGCCCTGCGCCTCATCCTCCGCCATCGCTACAAGGTAGTGCACGCGGTGGAGGAGGTCGGCATCATCGGCCTGCTAATCGGCCGGCTATGCGGGGCACGGGTCATCTTCGAGAAGCACTCCGACCCCGCCTCCCACAGGAAAAGCCCCCTCGTCGATATGGTCCTCGCCCTCTACCGCCGGGTGGAATCGCTGGTCATCCGCGCCGCCGACGTGGTCATCGGCACCGGCGAGAGCCTGGTGGAGCAGGCCATGACAGTGGCCCCGAGACAGCGCGTGCACCATATCTTCGACATCCCCTCCTCGCTGGAGGAGGCCGACAGGGAACGACAGGGGGAGATCGCCACCGCCATGCGCCGCTGCCCCCAGGAGGTGGTCGCCCTCTACGTCGGCTCGTTCGCCGTCTACCAGGGCATCGATCTGATGTTCGCCAGCCTGCCGCTGGCCCTGCAGAGCCAGCCGCGGCTGCGTCTGGTGGTCATCGGCGGCAGCGCCGAGCAGATCGCCGAACGTCAGCGGTGGCTCACGGAACGGGGCATCGCCGACTCGGTGCAGTTTCTCGGCCTCGTTGCCCCCGACCGGCTGCCCGACTACCTCGGCGCCGCCGACTTCCTCCTCTCGCCGCGGGTCTCGGGGATCAATACCCCCCTGAAGCTGCTCGACTATCTCAAGGCCGGCAGGGCAATCCTCGCCACCGACAATGTCGCCAACCGGCGCATCGTCGACGAAGAGGTGGCGCTGCTCACCGAGGCCCAGCCCCAGGCCTTCGCGGCGGGGATGATCGAACTGGCGGGCTGCCGCAGGCGCCGCGAGGCCCTCGGCATGCGGGGACGCCGCCTGGTGGACGAGAAATACAACTTCGCCCGCTTCAAACGGCTGCTGCAGAACTGCTACGACAAGCTGCTGGTCAGCCTCGCCTGCTGCCAGGAGAGCCTCTTCGGCTTCTTTGTCGTCTGAGGGGCGCAGGCTTGCCCGCTGCCCTTCGCGTCGCCGGGACTCCGGCGGCCAAGGTCGGGCATCGCGGCCCTGCCGACATAAGGCTATGCAAAGGGCGCGGGATCAGACAGCCCCGCACCGGCGGCGAGGAGCAGCCCTCGCCCGGCGAGCGGCAAAGCCCGCCCTTTTGCCGGCCGGCGGCTCACAGAGCGAACTCCATATGGAAGGCCGCCCCCTTGTCGACCTCGCTTTCCACCCAGATGCGCCCGCCATGGGCCTCCACCGCCATCTTGCAGAAGGCCAGGCCAAGGCCGGATGAGTACTTCTTGCGGTTGGCCCCATCGCCAACCTGGCAGAACTTTTCGAAGATCCTCTCATGGTAGGCCGGCGGGATGCCGGGCCCATCGTCACGCACATAGAGATGCACCTTGCCCGGGTCTTCGATGAAGCCGAGAGTTATCGCCGACCCCCGTGGGGTATGCTTCAGGGCGTTGAAGACCAGGTTCTGGATCACCCGCGCGACGAGTTCGGCGTCGCAACTCAGCGTGACGGTCTTGTCGGGGAAATTGACAAAGATGACATGGCTGTCGACGGCGCCATCGAGCAGGCCTGCGATCCCCGAGACCAGGGCCTTGAGGTCGGTCTCCTGGCGATTGAGCGTCAACTCGCCTGACTCCATGCGGTGGGTGTCGAGCAGGGAGGAGACCATCTCGATGAGGTATTCGGTGGAGACCTTAACCCTCCTGACATAATCCATGCTCTTCTGGGCCGAGAGGCACTCCTCCTCGAGGAACATGGTCAGCAGATCGATGCAGCCGCGGATGGTCGTCAAAGGGTTGCGCATGTCGTGGACGATCATGTGGATGAGGTTGTCGCGCAAGGTCTGCAATTCGAGCAGCTTCTCGTAACTCTCCTCGATTTCCCGTTTCTGTTCGGCCAGCTGCCGCTTCTGCCGGCTGAGCTTGAGATGCACGGAGATCCGCGCCAGGACCTCCCTCTCCTGAAAGGGTTTGGCGATATAATCGATGCCCCCGACCTCGAAGGCCCTCACCTTGTCAAGGGTTTCGTTCAAGGCGCTGATAAAGAGGACGGGTATCTCCCTGGTCTTCTCCGCCGCCTTGATGCGCCGGCAAACCTCGTAACCGTCCATCCCCGGCATCTTGATATCGAGCAGGATGAGGTCCGGCTGGGAAATCTCCAGCACTTTCAGCGCCATCCTGCCGCTCTGCACGGGATGGACCTTATAGCCGAAATCCCCGAGCATCTCCATCAGCAACTGGAGGTTGGCGACGGTGTCGTCGACGACGAGAATGCTTTGCTTGCCATGGTGTTCTTTCACGAAGGATTCTCCTGCTCAAGGATGTTCAAGATGGCCTCGTAGTCGAAGCGCTCTGCCATGAAGAGCAGATCGCGGGCGGCGGATTCGTTGTACTGCTGCATCTCGCGAAGGGCCTCGACGAGTTTCTCGATATCCGCGGAAATGGTCGCGGACATCATTCTCTGGCGCAGTTCGTCGGGAATGAGCAGCAGCGAGGCATCGTAGGGCTCCGCCGGGCGCGCCTCCCCCTCCGGCCGTTTGGGCAGCGGGGACCGATAGTCGTACTCGGCCCCGAGATGCTTGCGAATGAGCATAAAGAGGTTATTGAGCTTGATTGGCTTGGTGACGAACTCATTGAAGCCTTTCTGGCTGATCATCTCCTCCTCGTGCTTGAATGCGCTGGCCGTCACCGCAACCAGCGGCACCCCTTCACCCCCGGGAAGGGCCCTAATCTCCCGGGCCGCCTCGATACCGCCAAGCACCGGCATGCGGATATCCATGAAGACGAGATGAGGCCTGCGCTCGCTGAACAGCCGCACCGCCTCGGCGCCGTTTTCGGCCTCGAAGATTTCAAATCCGGGCATATCGAGGGCCTCGCGCAGCAGCTGGCGATTGACCTCATCGTCGTCGACGACGAGAATGCGGTATGGCCCGCAGCCCGGCCGCAGGGCCTTGACTTCGCCCATCTCCTCGCCCTGCCAGACTTCCGCCTCCTCGACCTCGTCGACAAGGATGGCGAAGCGGAAACAGCTGCCCTGGCCTTCCACGCTGGTGGCGGTGATATCGCCACCCATCATGCGGGCGAACTCGCGGCTGATCATCAGCCCCAGGCCAGTCCCCTCCTGGGAGCGGATACCGGCCGCAGCCTGCTGGAACTGCTTGAAGAGCTTGCCCATATCCTCTGGCGAGATGCCCTCGCCACTGTCCTCCACCTCGCCGCAGAGCCGTATCCGCCCGCTCTCCCTGAGAGCGTCGACGCGCAGGACAATGCCCCCCTGGTGGGTGAACTTGACTGCATTGCCAAGGAGGTTGATGAGGATTTGCCCCAGCTTGCCGGCATCGCTGCGGACGAGATGCGGCGTTTCCGGCGAAATCGACACCGTCAAGCTCAGCCCCTTCTGGCCGGCGCGCTCGCGGAAAATGGCCTCCATATCCTCGAGCAGGGCGTAGAGATCGAACACCACCGGCTTGAACGTCACCCGCCCGGCCTCGATCTTGGAAATCTCGAGGATATCGTTGATGATGTTCAGCAGGTGCTCGCCGCTGCGGTTGATGGTGTTGATCTGCCGGCGCTGTTTTTCATTGAGATCGCCATCGGACTGGAGGATCTGTGAAAAGCCGAGGATGGCATTCATCGGCGTGCGGATCTCGTGGGACATGTTGGCGAGGAAGACGCTCTTCGCCTGGTTGGCGGAGACCGCCTCCTCCTGGGCCCGCTTGCGTTCCTCGATCTCCAGGTTGAGGGCCGCGGTGCGCTCTTCGACGAGCTTTTCGAGGTGTTCCTGGTGCGTCTTCAACTCCCCGTAGAGGCGGGCGTTCTCGATGGAGATGGCCGCCTGGGAAGCGAGAATGGCGAGCAGTTCCACCATCTGGTCGGTAAAGGCCCCCGGAGCGAGGTTGTTTTCCAGGTAGAGGATGCCGGTGAGCGTCGCCTTGTTAATGATCGGCATGCACAGAACCGAACGCGGCCTGGTGCCTCGCACATAGTCGTCCTGGGTGAAGTTGCCCTGAAGCGCCGCATCGGCCAGCACCAAGGTCTTCAAGGTCCTCTCGACGAAGCGGACGATGGCGGCGCAAAGCTGCCCGCTGCCTTCGACGTCCACCGGCCGGATGTCCGGTTCCTCCCTGGACTCGATGGCCCACTGGGCCTCGATGCGCAGTCGCCCGCCGTGGTTGAGGAGGAGAAAGCCTCGCTGCGCCCCGGCATTCTCCATGATGATCTTGATCAGCTCGGCGAGCAGCCTGTCGAGGCGAATCTCCCGCGAGATGGCCCCGGACGCCTTGACGACCGAATTGAGGTCAAAGCGGGCCGTCGCCGTCGACGACAGGGTGCCGATCTCGTCCACGGCGACGGACGTCTCGCCCCTGGCGGAGCGCTTGCTGAGCAATTCTTCATAAATACCATCGAGTTGCGCCACCTTGGCGGCGGCTCCCCAGCGTTTATAGAGATAGCGGGCTTCGCGCAGGTAGGCGGCGGCCTCCACCGATTTGCGCGCAGAGAGGAGAAAACGTCCGGCCAGTTCGTTGGCGATGGCCTCCTCATGGAGGAACTGCTCTTTCCCCGCCAGGGCGATGGCCCGGTCGTAACACTCCCGGGCGGTGGCCATATCTCCGAGGACCCGACTGCGTTCCGCCTCGACGAGGAGGATCTTATGCTCGTGGTTCATCGGAGCATGTTTGCTCCAGGCCTTGAGGACCTTCTGGTTGCGGTCGACCCGCTTCAGGGCGAGGCGGACCTCGCCTCTCGTCCTGCCGCCGTTATCGGCGAGCTGAACCAGGGAATCGAAGAAGTGGTAATAGCCGGTGACGACCTGACCGGGTTGCCCCTCCCGGTACTTCTCGAGCCGGGTGGCATGCTCACGCGCCTCCTCGTGCCGACCGAAAATATAGCAGAGCATGGCCCGAGTGAGATAAAAATCAAAGAGGAAGGAGATATCGCCGCGACGCTCGAACAGCTTCAGCACCTCGTCCTCCTCCAAGAACTCGCCCTGCAGGCGGCAGGGATCCTCGCTCCGCCCCTGCAGACTGCGGATGCACTGCAGGCGCATGCGCACGGTATACACCGCCTTGTCGTGCTTGATCCTGACCAGGGTGGGAAGATGCTCCGTCAGGGTCGTTTCGATCTCGGCCAATTCAAGCCCTGCTAAAAACATCGATTTCTGCAGGATGGTAATGGCGAGGCCGCTATATAACAGGTTGCCGTTTTCCATGCCTGACCGATAGGCGCGCTGACAAAGCGTGAACGTGCTGCGCAGATGCCCGATGCGATGCAGGTAGAAGGAGGGAAAGGCAAAGAAGATCACCGCATCGCTTTGCCTGGCGTCGGCGCGCTCGGCGAGCAGATCCCCCACCAGCCGCATCAAATCGCGTCCGCGCTCCACCTTGTTCATGACGCCAAGGAGAAACACCGCTCCGTAGACGCCCCAGAGAATCCTGCTGGCCGGACAGGAGACGCGATGGCGCGCCAGCAGGGCGACCATCTTGAAGTCGAGGATGGCGAGGACCTGCGGGGCGATGGAATAGGCCGGCGCCACCAGGCTGTCGGCAAGACGCAGCAGCGCTCCCAGCCAGGGATCGCTCACCTCGGGGAAGGCTGCGATGTCCTCGGCGCTCAGGCCGCGCGCCATGAACTGCACCTGCATGAAGGCCATCATGACGTGGATCTTTTTCGGCTGGCGAGGGATGTTGACGCCAAGATCGGCGAGGACCCGCAACCCCATGTCGAGGGCCTCCAGGTTCTTGGCCGCACTGCTGAGCGCCCTGACCCTGGTGATGTAAAACGGCACCTTGTCGACGATGGTGCGGGCCTTGGCGAGGATCACCTCGCCCAAGCCATCCATTCTCGCGTGATCACCCATCAGGTATGCCGCCTCAGCCGCCTGGTCATGGATAGCAAGGGTGAAGTCGTAGTCGCTCTCCCATGCATCTTGCGGCAGGAGTTCGATGCCGATGGCCAGAAACTGCCAGGCCGAGGCATAAGCAGCCGACGCTTTGGCCTTGCCACCGGCCTGGTAATTGAGCTTGGCCAGGTGTGCCCGCTCCCCTGTTGCGGACAGCAGGCGCCGGCCCTTGTTGAGCTGATCGACGATGACGAAGAGGTTTTCGTCGAGTTTCTCCTCGCCGCAGGCGTCCAGGAGGAGCCGCCCCGCCCGCAGGTGCTGTGCTTCGCGTTCGCCGGGGGCAATCAAGTTGTAGGCGCCCTGCTGAATGCGGTCATGGGAGAAAGCGAAACGGGACCTGGTCTGCTGGACGATGAAGCCTTCCTGGAGGGCCGCGCGCAGGTCGGGGGAAAGTTCCTCCTGCGGTCGTTCGCTGACCACGGCCAGCTTCTCGAGGTCGAAGACATTGCCCAGCATCGCGGCATAGCCCAGCAGCAGTCGCGTCTGATCGGGCAGCCTGCCGAGATTGTCGATGACCAGCTCGACGACATTGTCGGTAAAGCCCTTAGCAGCTATCGCCGCGAGATCCCATTGCCAGGAGAGCGTGTCGACATCGAAGGCCAGCAACCTTTCCTTATGCAGAGTTTTGAGAAACTCGCCGACAAAGAAGGGGTTGCCCCTGGTCTTCTTTTCGACCAGCTGACAGAGCGGCCTGATTTCTTCAGACTGGCGGTGGACCATGTCGGCGACCATGTCCTCGATATGGCTGGGATCGAGGGGGCCAAGGTCGAGAATGTTCTTCTGCTCGTCGGGGATACGCTGCAGCAGGCCGATGAAGGGGTGGCCGACGTCCACTTCGTTGTCACGGTAGGCGCAGATGAGCAGCAGCGCGCCATCGTCGACGCTCATCATCGTGGCGATCAGCTCGAGGGAGGGCTGGTCGACCCACTGCAGGTCGTCGAGGAAGATCACCAGGGGGTGTTCACGCCTGCAAAAGAGGGCGATGAAATCGTAGAAGACGAGGCGGAAGCGGTTCTGGGCCCCGTCGGGCGAGAGATCGGCCACCGGCGGCTGGGGGCCGATGATCAGCTCCAGGTCGGGGATCAGCTCGACCATCACCCCGCTGTTGGGGCCCAATGCCGTGACAATCCTCTCGCGCCACTGGTCGAGCCGTGCCAGCGGTTCACCGAGCAACTGGTTGACGAGTTCCTGGAAGGCGCCGATGATCGCCGAATACGGGATGCTGCGCACGAACTGGTCGAACTTCGAGGAGATGAAATAGCCATGCCGGGCAATGACCAGATTGTGCATCTCGCCGATCAGCGAGGTCTTGCCGATGCCGGGCCCGCCGCGCACCAGCAGCATCTCTCTTCTGCCGCCACAGATCCCTTCGAGAGCCGCCTGCAGCAGCGCCAGCTCGGCGTCGCGGCCATAGAGCCTGGTCGGCAGAACGAACCTCTCCGAGACGTCCTTGCTGGCGATGGCGAAGGGTTCGATGACATTGTCGCCGCTGAGCGTGGCCAGGCAGCGCCTGAGGTCGGCGCTGATGCCGATGGCGCTCTGATAGCGGCCATCGGCGTTCTTGGCCAGCAGCTTCAACACCATATCGGAGAGCACGGTGGGAATGCGCCGGTCGATGACCATCGGTGGAACCGGGCTGCGCGCGATATGATCGTAGATGAGCTGCTGCTGGTCGTCGCTCTCGAAAGGCCGCCGGCGGGTGAGCATTTCATAGAAGGTCACGCCGAGGGAGTAGAGGTCCGAGCGCCAATCGACACGGCGGCTCATGCGGCCGCTCTGCTCCGGGGCCATGTAGCCCAGAGTCCCTTCGGCCTTGTCGCCCGCGTCGACAGTGGTCAGCAGCGCGTCGTCGGACACGGCGAGCCCGAAGTCGATGATTCTCAGCTCGCCGCTGCGCGGATTGTAGACGATGTTGGCGGGGTTGATGTCGCGGTGGATGATGCCGGCAGCATGAACGTCGTGCAGGGCGCCGCAGATCTTGATGCCCAGTTGGAGAACTTCACGGAGGGCGAGCTTTTTGTTGCCGAGAAGCGCTTTCAGCGAGGTGCCACCAAAGTCCTCGAGGACGAGAAAGAGCGAAGCACCGCTCCTGGCAAGCTCACGGGCCTTGACCACTCCCTCGCAATCGAAGGCCTTGATAGTTTCGTATTCCTGCCGAAGCTTGCGAATGGTGTCGTCGCCGGGGTGTTCCTCGCGCGGCGCCTTGACGATCACCGGCACGCCATCATCGCTTACCGCCCGGTAGACGATATGCTCGGCCCCCTCATGAAGAACGGAAAAATCGGCATAACCTGCTACGTTCATCCGACACGATCCTTTGCGGCCTCAGAAACGTCGCCGCCGTTTCCATTTCAACAGGATTACCGCACTATCAATCAGACAGGGCGACCAATTCCCCACTGCTCACGAGAAAAGACTCGTCCGCGGCGCCACTCCCCGCTTCCCCTCTTGCAGCCTCTCTCATGACCAGGTGCAAAAAGGATTTCCCCTCCCCCGGAGATCGCACCTGAGGTAGAGGTCCCCGCCCGCCCGTGAACTCCATCAATGTGTTGCGCAAAGCGGCATATTCCCGGCATGACAGGCGGCGGTCGCCACGGGGACGGCGCCTGACGAGAGCCCCACCCGCGCCCGCCCTGCCCGGCAATCCCCCTGACGGAACGGGTTCTGCCGAGCGACAATGGTCAAAGGGGAGCCAGTCCGGTCACCTCTGCCACGATCATTTCTTCTTGCCATCACGCAGTGCTGCAGGCACCGCCCCCCCTTCCCAGGGGCAGCGGATCCCTCCCGCCGCTGAGGCGGAAGCACATATGAAACTCGCTCCCCGCCTCAATTTTCCTACCACGTCATATGGAGGAAGAGGCGATATCATGAAGCATGCCACGAGCACCTCCATGGCATGGAACGGACACGGTCAGAGGCGGCTTTGAGGGGGCGCGACACATCCCCTTCCATGGGCCAGTGGTATGTAACTCAATTGGTATGCTGCATGAGATAGGAAAATGCTATCAGCATTTTTTAGAGAGATCAATGTTTTTCCTGGCCATATTTTTATTGCAGCATTTTTTCTCTCCCGTAGAGTGCTCCATCTTTACTTGAGGCGGGCGGGGTCCACGTCCCTGATGGTCACACCATTCACCACCAGCGGCCCAATCCCCGGCATGCGCAGGGCATCGCAGGGGACCCTGGTGCGGGAGCTGCGCCTCGCTGGCGCACGGGAGAGGGCCGGCATCTCCGCCCATGGGGCAATGACCCGCGGCACCGTGCCAGCGGCCATGGCACGGCCCCGGCGAAGGCGAAGAGGCGGCCCTCAGGATATGTCAGGGGGGTTGGCCATGGACGGGAAGCACGGCCCTGTCCATGGCCAGAGGAGTTCTATCTTGCGGCCGCGGTGCGAGACATGCAGCGACCGGGCAAAATCGGCAGAAAAGGGGATCGGCCTCTCAGCGAGGCCTCATTCCATATGGCGCTCGATGCGCTTTCTGAGGTGGGCGGAGATGTCCTCGTCGCGGTAGCTGATCACCGTCACCGGGCAACGCTGGAAGACGCGCTCGGCCACCGAGCCGGTGAACAGGGTGCGGATATCACGGTTCTTCACCCCCATGACCACCGCGTCGAAGTTCTCCTTGACCACCAGCTGCAGCAATTTTTCGGCCGGGTTGCCGACCTCGAAGTGGAAGTCGACCGCCTCCTCGTCGAGGCCGACCCGGGCCAGGAGCTTGCTCAGCTCATCGCGCCGCTCCTGGATGAGGGTCTGCAGATAGTGCTCGGTATCGACCTTGTAGCCGAAGGCGGTGATCTTGCGCACCGCCTCGAGGTCGCGCTCGTTGATGACATTGACCACCGCCAGCTGCGCCCCGAAGGCCTTGGCCAGATCGGCAGCAAAACGCAGGATGCCCTCGGCGTAGGGGGAAAAGGCCAGCGGGGCGAGAATCTTCTTGATCATGGCGTCGTCTCCTGCATAGGGGTGAGAGGCTCAGCCGACGGCGCCCATGGCCGGGCCGGACTGACGTTTTGCGGTGCCGTTGCAGCGCCTTTTCTGAGAAAGCCAGACCAGGGCGAGCAGCACCAGGGCGGGGATGAACATCCACTGCTTGGCCGGCCGGTCGGTCAGGGTCTGGAGGTTGACGACCTCCTGATCCCAGTCGATACCCGCCTTCTGCGCCGGGCTGTTGAAGACGACGTTGTCGATGAGCACGCGGCCGTCCTCGTTGCGCGTCGCAAAACCGATGTTCTGCAGCCGCTCCGCCACCGGCGCCTGATCCCCGGCGGCCAGCGAGACCACCATGGTGAACTCCTCGCCGTTCATTTTCTCGCCCTTGAGCGTCAGCCGCAGCTGCCGGCCCGAGGGCAGGTCGGCGAGGAACTGTTCGAGTTCGGTGGCTGGCCGGGTCTCCAGCTCGGGGTAGATCATGTCCCAGAAGTAGCCGGGGCGGAACATGGTGAAGGCGACCAGCAGCAGGAGCACGCTCTCCCACAGCTTGTTGCGGGTCAGCATATAGCCCTGGGTGGCGGAAGCGAAGACCATGATGGCGATGAAGGCCCCTGCCACCACCACCGTAAAATGCAGGGCCGAGCCGATGCCGATCATCAGCAGCTCGGTGTTGTAGATGAAGACGAAGGGCAGGATGCCGGTGCGGATATCGTACATGAAGCCCTGGATGCCGGTGCGGATCGGGTCTCCGCCGGAGATGCCGGCGGCGGCGAAGGCGGCCAGGCCCACCGGCGGGGTGTCGTCGGCGAGCACGCCGAAGTAGAAGACGAAGAGGTGCACCGCCACCAGGGGGATGAGCATGCCGTTCTGCGCCCCGAGACTGACAATGACCGGGGCCATGAGCGTCGAGACGACGATATAGTTGGCGGTGGTCGGCAGGCCCATGCCGAGGATGATGCTGAAAATGGCGGTGAAGATGAGGGTCAGGGTCATGTTGCCGAGCGAGATGAACTCGACGAACTCGGTCATCACCAGGGCGATGCCGGTCAGGGTGACGGTGCCGACGACGATACCGGCGGCGGCGGTGGCGACGCCGATGCCGATCATGTTGCGGCCGCCGGCGACCAGCCCGGTGATGAGATCCTCGAAGCCGCGCCGGGAGGTGAACTCCGCGCTGTCGATGCGCCGGAAGAGGCCCTTGAGCGGCCGCTGGGTGACGACGATCACCAGCAGCAGCACCGTGGCCCAGAAGACCGACAAGGAGGGCGACAGCTGCTCGACGGTGAGGCACCACATCAGTACCACCACCGGGAGGAGAAAGTACAGGCCGGACTGCACCGTCGGCCCGAGGTCGGGCAGCACGGACATCTCGGTGGCGAGTTCGAGCTCCGGAACCCGGCAGGCGACGTAGAGCAGCGCCAGGTAGGCCACCAGCGAAAGCACGGCGACCACATAGATGGCCCCCTCCCCGGCCACTTCCTTGATCCAGCCGAGGCCATAGTAGGTGGCGAAGGTGATGACGACGAGGGCCACCAGGCTGCCGGCGAGGCCGAGAAGGGTCTGGGCGAGGGTGCGCTTATTGCGCCTTTCCAAGCCCTGCAACCCCATCTTACAGGCCTCGAGGTGGACGATATAGAGCAGCGCGGCATAGGCGATAAAGGCCGGCAGGGCGGCATGCTTGATCACCTCGATATAGGGGATGCCGACATACTCCACCATGAGGAAGGCGGCGGCGCCCATGACCGGCGGGGTGATCTGGCCGTTGACCGACGAGGCGCACTCGATGCCGCCGGCCTTCTCCGGGGTGAAGCCGACCTTCTTCATCAGCGGGATGGTGAAGGTACCGGTGGTGACCACGTTGGCGATGGACGAGCCGGAGATCATGCCGGTCATCGCCGAGGAGAGCACCGCCGCCTTGGCCGGCCCGCCGCGCATGTGGCCGAGCCCGGCGAAGGCCACCTTGATGAAGTAGTTGCCGGCGCCGGCCTTCTCGAGCAGGGAGCCGAAGAGGACGAACATGAACACCATGCCGGTGGACACCCCCAGGGCGACGCCG
>JANJUM010000091.1 GCA_024710585.1 Desulforhopalus sp. | reverse complement strand
CTCAACGAGGGTCATGGCGCTCGCTTCGATGATCAGCCGCTCATTCAGGCTCGTTGTCCAGCCATAGCCAAGCAGCGAGGAGGTATGGTCCTGACTGTTATAGGTGCGTGTGAAGGCGAGACTCCCCACCGGCCCGGACAGATTGACATCCGTGGCAACGAGGTATTTATTGCCGGTGGAAAAATTGATGTGATGCCCTGCAACATAGGGCTGCGTCGATGCCTGGGCCACCGTGGCCACGGCCAGCCAGAGAATGGCCGCAACGGCACGCAACAGGCAACGGGCTGATTTGATAGACATGGGCGCTCTTCTCGATTGGTGATTGTTCTTCGACCTGCTATCTCGGCGAGGGGCACTCTGGCCCCAGGTTCGCTTCTTTTCTCGCTTCCGATGTGCACACGGCATTCTGCCCGGCATCGTTGACGCTGCAGTCGAGGCAATCGGCAAAATGGTCACCATCCCGGTCAGGCAGCGGCTGGTAGGTGCAGAACTCATTGGCGCTTTCAGGCGGGTCGGTGGTGTAAACCCCCGCCGGCTTTCCCGCCATGCTCACACCGGCCACTGTTCCGGAAAAGGGATAGGTCCCGCTCTGCACGACTATGAAATGGGTGCCACTTGGATTGCGAATCACCCGGTACCCTCTGCTGACATAGAAGGAGGTGATGGCTGCAGGACTTCCCCAGGTATCCCCGTACGGGGCGTATTGCGATAACTTCGTCCCATCGCAGCTGATGGCATTGATGACATATGTATAGGTTGTTGCATCGGAATGAGGCGTTGGCGGGCATGAGGTGGCGAGCAACTCCTGGCCGACGACATAAATCTGGTTACTCCCGATCTGGCAGCCACAGGCAGCCATGGATTGCTGCGACCAGAGCACAGTTGCTGCTGCCATGAGCAGCGCATACGGCAGAAGACTGCTAAAAATTGCGCAGGACGTTCTCGTAATGGGTTTCATTTTCGCTGCACTCATAGATGAGGGTCCACGTCGATCAGCAGCGCTGACCTTGCCTCGTTACAATGGTTTTTGCAGAGAGCCCGTCCGGATATCATCCACACGGCCGCTGCCCCGGATGAGGAATCCAAGCACTGCCTGCAGTTCATTGTCCGGCTCTGCTTCCTTGAGATCGGCTTCCAGATCCCTCATGACGCTACGCCACGTACCATCGGCAATGTTGCCCAACCCATGGTGGATATAGGTTCCGGTGCCGAGGCTGCTGGTGGCCGCCGGGGTATAGTAGAGATAGCGAAAGCCGTTCTTGGTCTGCACGGCAATATAGATGACGAACGGCTCGCTATACCGCATGCTCCACTCGATGGTCTTGAAATAGGTGTCGTTCCAGTAATTCAAGGTATCGCTGCGCAGACGGTAGCCGTTCGCCGTGCCGGCACCGCGCAGTTCAATGACCCGGTTCCCTTTGCTCTCGTCAAAGACGTTGCTGATAACTCCCCCGGGCGGATCGATATCGTAGATATCCCAGCCGAGAGTGTCGCCATCTTCGGCGTCTTCATAGAGCAACGACAGAGGGAAGGATGCCTCATTGCCCGGATCGGTCTGCTGAGAGACTTCGATGCCATCGCTGAAACCATCGTTATCGGCATCCGCATCGAGAAGATTGGCAAGGCCATCACCATCAAGGTCACCGTTCCATGAATCTCCCCAGTAGATCCGTTCGTCGCCGTCCAAGAGGCCATCGTCATCCGTGTCGGCCCTGTATGGATGGGTGAGATAGCCGCTCATCTCGGCAAGGTCCGATAGTCCATCGCCGTCAGAATCCTGGTCGACGGGAATTGCCTCCAGGGTGGCAATGTCATCCACCCGGCCACTGCCTCGTATAAGGAACCCCAGCACAGCTATCAGCTCGTTGTCTGGTTGCGCCTCTTTGAGGTCATAGCTCAGATCCCGTATCACCGTCCGCCAGCTGCCATCCCTGCTCTGCCCGCCCAGACCATGGTGGATATAGGTCTCGTCTCCCAGGTGATCGGCATCTTCCGGAGTGTAGTAGAGATAGCGGAACCCATCTTTGCTCTCTACCGCGACATAGATGACATAGGGCTCGCTATAGCGCATGTTCCAGCGCAGAATCCGATACTTGTCGTCATTCCAGTAGGTGCCATCATGATTGCGCAGGCGATACCCATTCGCGGTCCCGGCGCCAGAGAACTGTATGACCCGGCCCGCGCGCCGATCGTCGGAGACATTGGCGACGCTTGCCCCGGCAGGATTGTCGTCGTAGATATCCCAGCCAAGGACATTGCCATCCTCGGCATCCTCATAGGCGATCTCAGACGGGTAGCCTTCCCCATCGGCGGGATTGGTTCCCTGTCGCAACTCCACGCCGTCGGCAAAACCGTCGCCGTCCGCATCCGCATCGACAAGGTTGCCAAGACCATCACCGTCGCTATCCGCCTGCCAGTTGGCGCCCCAATAGGCCAGCTCCTCGCTGTCGCCAAGGCCATCCTGGTCCGTATCGGCGGCATAGGGTGAAGTGCGGTAACTGGTCATTTCCGCAATATCGGTTAAACCATCCCCATCCGTATCGAGGTTGGCGGGAAGCGATGCAAGAGTCCTGATATCGTCGACCTTGCCGCTGCCCCTGATGAGAAAGGCGAGTACCGCGACCAATTCGTTGTCTGGCTGAGCCTGCTTGAGATCATAGGCCAGGTCACGGGTAAAGGTATGCCAGGCCCCATCCTTGCTCGAACCGCCCAATCCGTGGTGGATATAGGTGGCGTTGCCGAGGTTGCTGGTCTGGGCCGCGGTATAATAGATATAGCGAAACCCCTTCGTTGTCTGAGCGGCAATATAGACAACGAAGTCCTCATCGTAGCGTAAGCTCCACTCGATGACCTTGTAGTGGGCATCATTCCAGTAGGTGCCGTCGACGTTGCGTAATCGATAGCCATTACTCGTGCCCGAGCCGGTGAACCGGATCACCCGCCCTGGCCGCCGATCATCGACGACATTGGCGATGCTGGCCCCGGCAGGGTCGTTATCATAGATATCCCAACCAACGATGTCGCCATCTTCGGCGTCTTCGTAGATGGCACTCGATTGGCCCTCGACAGTTTCGCTCAACCTGTTTCCAAGGCTGTCATACGTGTAGGTGAACGTGACGCCGCTCTCGTATGCGGCGGCGAGAAGCCTCTGGTGTTCGTCATAGGAATACACAACCCTGTCCGCAAGAGCTGAAGACACACAATAAAACGTGACGAAGGCAAAGACAATCAATGTTTTTGACCGAGCCATGGCTATAATTCTCATCTTTTCAATATCTGTACAAAACTGTTTGTTGCAGCAATTCTTGCTGTTCTTTGACACAAACAAGAAGCCTTACATGTTCGCCACCTCCCTGACGCGAACCAAGGATTTCACCTCTTTACCCTACCTGTTGCTGCATGTAAATAACTCTTTTTGCAGGATTTTGCCAGATACTGTCGCCAGCCGCCAGTTTCACCAGGAAAAATACTTGTCACCTAGCACTCCTCATGACGCGGAAGTATCCTTAAAATTTTTTAACAACTATTTCCCCGTCACCAGTGAAGAGGTCTGTTACTCTATCCCCATACTGCCGAGTCACATCGAAAACATATTCTTCATTCGCTAACACTATACATATGCCTTTTCTGAGTAATACGTCGAATCTTATAACCGTTAACATCCACCACAATAAAGGCTATACACCCGTGGATTTCGGACATGCTGCGCAAAGATTGCCGGGTGCAAGAAGAGAATGCAGAGGCCGCAATGGATCAAGGTTGAGGCCAGGAATCTCGCCGGGGAAGGGCGCAGCTCTGCTCTCTTCGAGGCTTCGCTGGAGGCCGGTTGGCAATCAATAGGGGGAGGGGGCGCGAACGATACGCAGAGAGATCTTGGCGGAGATCACGAAAGCCGCCTTCCTTGCTCGCAGAATGGTCGGGGCAAACTTCCTGCAGGCGCAGGAAAATGCTTCGCGGATGGGAAAGTTGACGGGATGTGGGATCTTAAGAGAACTGCTGCGAATCTTTGGGAGAGCTATCTTGGTCGCAGTTCAGTATAGCCGGCGGCCTCTTCTCGAAGGCGAGGCCGGTGACTTGGGGAAGCTTGTCTTGCAGGACGATGTGACCGCCTTATATATGGCCTGCCTTTTATTTGACCCGTTTGAGGAACGGGGCGATTTTTCCCGGCTTTTCCGGTTGAGGTTTTTCAGGCAGAGCCCCAAAATGCACTGCCTGCACGAACCGCTCCTCACCCCCCATGGTGAAAATCTCCTGGCCGGTCATCTGCTCGGTACGCAAGGTCCAGGTAATTTTCTGCATAGGCACGGCAAGGATGGTCATGCCGACATGCCACCACTCGTCCCGTCGCGACACATCCCGCTCGATGGAATCGACCCGCGCGTAAAAGAGCATGCGCGGTTCCTTTGCGGCGATAAGGACGATATCGCCAATCTCTGTAGTATTTTTGAAGGTCACCAACTGCCTCAACTCTGCGACGATCTTTCTCATCTCGTTATCCTTTTTCTTCCGCGTTCATCCTGTTCCCGGCGGCCCTGCCAAAGTCCGCGCGAGGATTTCTCGACGGATTTATTTTTCCCCCCGTGCAAACGTATTCATCGGGCGGTCGTTTTTCTCCCGGCCTGTCGCGAATCGAACGCAAACGCCGCCTCCACCTTAATCGCATCGGCGGCAAAAGCAAGGCGTACAAGGCTCCTTGGCAAGCTTTGCAATCCCTGAAACAAGGGAGAAAGCAGCGCGTCTGCGAGAGTCCGATACCTTCTGGCCCCTTCCCGGTCTTCTATGGCGCTGAGGGTGACGAAAACCTCCACCGCTCCACGCAGCACGTCGACGAATTGCCGGTTGTCTGCCGTCAGAAGAGCATGGCCGTTGAACGGCACATCCGCCTCGGCGAATCGCCGCTGCCCTTCGATCAGTCCGACTTGACCTGCGCCGCTCCCGGCAAATAGACGTTGCACGAGGCTGCGACTATTGCCGATGAAGAGGTGCCCGTTGAAAAAGCCATACAAGGGGCAAAGACCATCCTGTGGGCTGTCACTCCAGTATCGATAGACAGCAGCGCCAGCCGTCGCGACGGACGTCGGCACCTGCAGCAGAGAGAACAGTTCGCCAAGCAGGCTCTCGGCCTGCCGTTCATCATCAACTCTGGTGGTGAGAAGCACCGCCGGGAGAGCGAGTCTGCTGGCGCTCTCTCCGGGATCGGCTACAATCAACGCCTCGTTGGAGAACAGATCTGCCACCTTCGCCGCCATTTCCAGCGCCGGATGGCGGGTACTCTCCCCTTGCGGGCGGAAAGACTCCCGATCGCGGTCCTGAACATCGCCAAAAGCCCCCTCTCGCTCCCCGGCATCACTCAATTTGGTGGGGTCAGAAGGCGCGACACCTTTCTGCAAACCGCCGCCAGCCTCATCCTTGTCTCGGCTGGAATCTTCGCATCGCGCCTCGCCGCCTTGAACGGCAATGGACTCGCCACCCTCTCTCTCGCCACCCGTCAGTTCTCCCCGACCTTCGCAGCCAGGGTCGCTCCGGACACTTTCGCCATCCTGGCCTTCCTTCTGGCCATCGAAGAGCGCCTCGAGGGGAAGCGAGTTCGACCAAAGCCACAACATCGTGCCATCGATGTCCGGAAAGAGGACCTGGGGACTTCCAGCTTCTCTGGCAAAGACGCGAGCCAGCTTCCTGTCGACCTTCGCAGGGTCAATGCCCAGAAACAAGAGACTGCCGATACGCCCCTCCCCGCGATTCTCTCGGTAAACGATTTCCGTCACCGGAAAGGACGCGGACATCGGTAACGCCATCTCGCCGCCGATCTTCCCCCACAAAGGAATGCAGTCAGCAATGTCGGCGTAGAAGAGCCTCCATGGGGCGGGCTTCTCGCTCGGGACGAGGTCAGCTAGCCTGTGATTGGCAGCCAGCGAAGGCTTTTCCATGTCGAAGACATCGATGGCCCGCCGCAGCTGACGCTCATCCGCGGCAAAGGCCACCACCTCGCCAAACGACACAGCCGCCAAACGACGGCCGCCTGCGGCGACCCTCAGGATACGGTGCCTGCCATATTGGCTGGCGGAAACCGACTCCGCGCCGCGGCTGCGGGAGATTCTGGCAAGAATATCGCCATGAGCATGCGATGTATCGTTTGCCTTGATCCAGAAGACGAGGTTGTCGATGATCGAGTCGCTGAGCGCAGGACGCGATGATCTCGGCGCCACGTCAGGCAACAGCGCCACCCCTAGAGTCTGCGTCTTAATCCCGGTCTCCGCCAGAAGCGCACGCCCTTCCATGGCCAGCCGCTGTATCCCGACGATCGTTGCCAGCACTTCACCGACCGCCTGGAAAGATTGGTCATTCCCAAGGGGCCAAGGCAGAATCGGAGGCAGGGACCAGGCAGTCCCTTCCTCAACGGCTTTGCCACCTTCTCGCTGTTGCGCATAGATCATCGCCGTCGCCGGGACATAATCGAGCAGAGCACGCTCCCGCGGAGGGGTGTAGGAAAACACCAGCAGCCAGGCAAGGCCAAGGCCGAGCAGCGCGAAAATGTCAAAAAAGGGTATCCTCTTCATCATCCCCACGACTGCAGACCGTCGCCATGGCCGGATCGGCAAAATTGCACGGCTTCGGCAACATGGCTTACCGTTATGTCCGACGCACCCTCCATGTCGGCGATGGTGCGCGAAACCCTGAGCACCCGGCCATAGGCCCTGGCCGACAAGCCGAGCCGCGAGACACTCTTTTCCAGCAGAGCCAGCGAGGGGCGGTCGAGGCGGCAGAAGCGCTCCTGGAGCCTGCCCGTCATATGACTGTTGCAATGAACCCCATTGATACCTGCAAAACGCTGCCGCTGCACGCTGCGGGCGGTGTCGACCCGGCGCTTGATCTCCGCCGAGCCCTCTCCTGCGGTGACCCCGCTCATTTCGGTGAAATCAAGCGCCGGAACCTCAAGACGCATATCGATGCGGTCGAGCAGCGGTCCGGAGATTTTCCCGGTGTAACGTCGCCGCTCGGCCTCGTTGCAGTTGCACCTGTTGCGGCGGTCGCCATAGAACCCGCAGGGACAGGGGTTCATGGCGGCGATAAGGGTGAACCGGGCGGGAAAGGTCAGCGTCATGTTGGCTCTGGCGATGGTCACCTCGCCGTCCTCGAGGGGCTGCCGCAGGACCTCGAGGACATGTTTTCTGAACTCGGGCAGTTCGTCGAGAAAAAGGACGCCATTATGAGCCAGGGAAACCTCCCCCGGCTGTGGCAGGACCCCGCCGCCGATCAAGCCGGCGTCGGAGATGGTATGATGCGGGGCGCGGAATGGCCGGCTGGCGACGACGCCCCATTTCTCAGAGGTTTTGCCGGCGACGCTGTAGATGCGCGTCGTTTCGAGAATCTCTTCGTCGCTCATCTCAGGCAGGATGGTCGGAAAACGCCGCGCCAGCATGGTCTTTCCTGAGCCAGGCGGCCCTTCGAGGAGGAGATTGTGCCCTCCGCAGGCGGCGATCTCCAGCGCCCTCTTCACCTGTCGTTGCCCTCTGATTTCATTGAAATCGACATCGTAGGACGTGGCGCCAGGGCAGCGCAATTCCCTCCGCGCTACCAGGCCGGGCTCGAAAGCGCCGGCGAGAAACTCCACCGTTTCGGACAGCGATCCTACGGGGACGATATCTATTCCAGGTGGTGAAACCTCGGCCTCTTCACTGTTTTCGGCGGGGATGAGGATGCCGCTGAACCCCTGTTCACGGGCGGCGAGGATCATCGGCAAGATGCCGTTGACACGATGCACCGCGCCGTCGAGGGACAGCTCGCCCACCACGCAGTAGCGTCCCGGGCGCTGTCGCTGCAGGATCGTTGTGGCTTCGAGGATGCCAATGGCGATGGGGAGGTCGAAGCCGGCCCCTTCCTTCTTCAGATCGGCCGGGGCGAGATTGACGGTGACTCGTTTGCTGGGAAAGGCATAGCCGCAGTTGCTGATGGCCGCCTTGACCCGGTCCTTGCTCTCACGCACCGAACTGTCGGGAAGGCCCACGGTGGAAAAGCTCGGCAGGCCCCCGGAAACATCGACCTCCACCTGGATGACCCAGCCGTTGATGCCGATTACGGTGCAACTGGAGAGGATGGCGAGCATGGTGACAGAGGGGCGGTGCGATTTCGGTGGTTAGCGAGCAGAGGCAGGGTTGGCTCGATAAAAGTTCTCCATTTCTTTGCTAAATGCACCATTTTTTTGCTGATATATGTAAAACGGCGGCAAGACCTCCGCGCCTCCGCCGCCGTTCTTGCGATATTCGAGGAGCGCAAGTCGCGCCCGCGCCTCCCCGTGGGGATAGCTGTATACCAGCTGCAGGCGCTTGAGCTCGAGGCGGTGCCCTCTGGCCGTGACGATCGCCTCGCCAAGCTTTTCAGCCGGGTAGATGATAGCCACCGCACCGCGATTGCGCACCAGGAAAGCTGCTGCGGCAAAGACCTCGTCTATTCCGCCGAGCACCTGGTGGCGAGCCAGGCGCTCCTCTTCACCGGGATTGGCGCGGCCACTGCCGAGCGCGAAAAAGGGCGGGTTGCATACCGCCAGATCGAAGGACTCAGCAGACAACTGCTTGTCGATCAGGCGAAAATCGCTATGAAGAATAGTGCCTTTGCTGGCAAAGCCATTCGAGGCGAGGTTTTCCGCGGCGAGACCGGCGAGAGAAGCCTGGGCCTCAATGCCGACGGCCTCCTGAACCGCCTCCCCCCAGCGGTAGAGGAGGGTGAGCAGCACCACCCCGCAGCCGGTGCCCAGGTCGATGAAGCGCGCGCCCGAGAAGCGGGTGACGAAATGGGCGAGGAGCACCGCATCGATAGAGAAACGGTAGCCGCTGAGGTGCTGCCGCAGGCTCAAAGCGCCCTCGTAAAGGGTGTCAATGCTCGTCGGCTGACGTTCGCTTAATTCTATGCTCATGGCGTTTTTGGCAGCTCCCGACTCATGCAGCGCCATAATGTGACAGGAACCTCACTGGCCAGACAGCACCGCTATCAGCTGCAATTGCTGATTTTTCACTGCACTTCCGGGCATCTCCCGGGCATTTCGGGCAGGCTCGAACATGGTCGACGCGCACCGAGCGAAGCCGCCTCCCCTGCAGTTCCATGCCTTCAAACAATTCCGGGGAGATGGCTTCGCTCGCCCCGTGGCGCACCGCATCCGTGCCAGTCTAGTCAAGTGGACGAAAATGGCAAAGGTTTTCAGCCAGTCGCCGCAGCTTCTTCCAGTCCCGCTTGTCCTCTTTCGATCGGGAAAAAGGGGTGACGAAGCACTGTTAAGGTATTACATTCCGCCGAAAGCGACAGCGGCCAATCTGCCTGCTCCATCCGCATACCGGCCGCAGCCACAAGAGCCGACTCGACCCGAAGGAGAACAGGATGTTTGATATTTTCATCGATACCCACTTCGCCGGAGCCCACCACCTGCGCGATTACCCCGGAGATTGCGAAAAACCCCACGGCCATAACTGGAAGGTCAAGGTGACGGTCCGCGCCACCAGCGTCGACAGCTGCGGCATGGGCATCGACTTCAAAGTCCTGAAACGAATTGTCAAGGAGGCTATCGACAAACTCGATCACCACGACCTCAACACCCTGCCCTGGTTCCAGGACAAAAACCCCTCGTCAGAGCATATCTCCGCCTTCCTCTTCGACGAACTTCGTCCCCGCCTGGCCAGCGACACCTATTCCCTCTACAGCATCACCGTGCTCGAGACCGACACCCAGGGCCTGACCTACTACGGTGGCCTCAGTCCGCGGGAGGGATGAAGCCATGCCAACAGACAGGGAATTTTGTCTCGGCATCATCGGCCTCGGCTATGTCGGCCTGCCCCTGGCAGTGGAATTCGGCAAGCACTTGCCCACCGTCGGCTTCGACCTTAACGCCGCCAGAGTTGCCGAGTTGCGGCGCGGCCACGACAGCACCCTCGAGGTCGGTGACGACGAACTCGCCTCGGCCAGCCATCTCTCGTTCACCACCGAAGGCAGCGAACTCAGCCCATGCAACGTATACATCGTCGCCGTGCCGACGCCCATCGATGCCGCCAAGCGCCCCGATTTCCGTCCGCTGCAAGGGGCCTCGCGCACGGTGGCGCAAGTGCTGTCCCCCGGTGACATCGTCATATACGAGTCCACGGTCTATCCCGGGGCCACCGAGGAGGTCTGCGTCCCCCTGCTCGAGAAGGGGTCGGGCCTGACCTTCAACCGCGACTTCTTCTGCGGCTACAGCCCAGAGCGGATCAACCCCGGCGACAAGGAACACCGGCTGCCGTCGATTGTCAAGATCACCTCCGGCTCCACCCCCGAAACCGCGGCCACCGTCGACCGCCTTTACAAGACGATCATCACGGCCGGCACCTTTGCCGCCAGCAGCATCCGCGTCGCGGAGGCGGCCAAGGTCATCGAGAACACCCAGCGCGACGTCAATATCGCCCTGATCAACGAGCTCGCCCTCATTTTCGATCGCCTGGGCATCGATACCGCCGAGGTGCTGGCGGCTGCCGGCACCAAGTGGAATTTCCTCCCTTTCCGCCCCGGCCTGGTCGGCGGACACTGCATCGGCGTCGACCCATATTACCTCACCCACAAGGCCCAGGAGGTTGGCTACCATCCCGAAATGATCCTCGCCGGACGGCGTATCAACGACCATATGGGCCACTATATCGCCTCCTCGCTGATCAAGCTGATGGTACGTAAAGGCATCGATGTCGCCGGCAGCCGCATCCTCATCCTCGGCTTGACCTTCAAGGAAAACTGCCCCGACCTGCGCAACACCAGGGTGATCGATATCATCCGCGAGTTACAGGACTATGGGGTGATGGTCGATGTCTACGATCCCTGGGTCGACCAGGAGGAGGCGAAAAAAGAGTACGGCCTCACTCTACTGCGTCAGCTGCCGCAACAGACCTACAGCGGCGTGGTGGTGGCGGTGGCCCATCGCCAGTTCACCGCCATGCGGGTGGAGCAACTCCGCGACTTGTGTCTCGAGAGAGCGGTTCTCTACGACGTCAAGGGCCTCTTCCCCAAAGAGGTGGTGGACGGACGACTGTAGCAGGTAATGCTTCTGCCTCCCCAGGGGGGGTGGGGTGGCAGAAAATGGCGGCAGCAACTCTTGGTTTTCAGCCGCAAGTTCAAGAATGCAGGTGAGTCATGGCGGATACAGTGACGGTGGAAGAAGCGGTGGGCATGGTTCTCGCCCACGATATCACCGAGATCGTCAGGGGGGTGAAAAAAGGCGCCGCCTTCAAGAAGGGGCATATCGTCCGCATGGAAGACGTCGAACACCTCAAGCGGCTTGGCAAGGACCATCTCTACGTGCTTTCCCTCGGCCCCGATGAGATCCACGAGGACGAGGCGGCAATGCTTCTCGCCTCCTCTCTGGCGGGACGCGGGGTGCTCTTCGCCAACGCCCCCGAGGAGGGCAAGATCGCCATCAGGGCAGCCGTCGACGGGCTGTTGCGCGTGGACAAGGAGGCCTTGCGCAGGTTCAACCTGCTTGGCGAGGTGATGTGCGCCACCCTCCACGACGCAACGCCGGTAACCGCCGGGGAAACCGTCGCCGCCACCCGCCTTATCCCTCTGGTGGGCAACCGCTCCCTGGTGGTTGAAGCGGCGCAGATAGCTGGCAAAGGCGGCGGCGTGGTTTCCGTCGCCCCCCTGCGACGCGCCAACATCGGCCTGGTGATTACCGGCAACGAGGTTTTTTACGGACGCATCAAGGACAAGTTCGAAGAGGTGTTGCGCGACAAGGCGAGAAGTCTCGGCTCGGAGGTCAGGGAAGTGCGCTTCGCTCCCGACGACAAAGAGTGCATCGCCAGAGAGATCAGGGCCTCTCTCGATGCCGGTGCCGACCTCATCATCACCAGTGGCGGCATGTCGGTGGACCCCGACGACGTCACCCGCGAGGGCATCCTCTGCGCCGGGGCCACCGAGGTGGTCTACGGCACGCCGGTGCTGCCGGGGGCGATGTTCCTCTCGGCGCGTATCGGCACCGTACCCATCCTCGGCGTACCCGCCTGCGGCATGTTCCACAAGATCACCGTGCTCGACCTCGTCCTGCCGAGGGTCCTCTGCGGGGAGAAGATCGACCGCACGCTGCTCGCCGACATGGGCCACGGCGGCCTGTGCCGCAACTGCCCGACCTGCCGTTATCCCTCCTGCCATTTCGGCAAATAGCTTTCGTCGCCCCGCGGAGAGCCGCCCGCCCCTCTTCTTGATCATGGTGGCGCCAGGGGAACAAATGAGGGGAGGTCTTTGCTGAGGCCAAGGGGCAGGGTCGCCGCCATCGGCAACCACTCGGCAGACAGGCGCGCGATGGCGCACCCGCCGTCAGAGGAGGGCAAGCACGAGATCCGCCCCGGCACTCTTCACGCCTGCTGCAATAAAAACGGGCGGGTCCGGTCGGAGATCATCCAGCCGGACCCACCCGTTTTGTCGAATTTGCCAGCGCCCCTTATTGCAGGTACGAGGTTTTGAGCTTCATATCCTTGCGCGAGTCGGGATCATATATCCCTTTCGCTTCCTGCTGTTTGATCCACTCCTGACGCAAGCCGTCGAGGAAGGTCTTCTTCTCCTCGACGAGTTTGGCGAAGTCCATACCCACCAGTTTGTGACCCTTCTCCTTGGTGGAGAAATCCGGAGCAACATAATCGGCGGCATTGTACTTGGCAAGCACGATGCGCAGCTTGAGGCGTGCATCCTGACCCTTGTTGATCGCCCCCGCCAGTACCCGCAGGGTTTCTTCCGGCGCATGGAAGAAGGCGCCATGGCCGGCGACGGCATAGTCCCAGCGCCACTGGCCGTGACGGATATCCTGAAGGGCCGCCTTCATTTCCTCGGCATTCGCCCCCAACTCCCACGCCTTGGCGGCTTCGAGGTGGGCCCTGGCGAGAATGTCCATGGCCATGGCGGCGAGTTCATCCTTTCTCTTCAGCTTCTTCTCGACAGTCTCACGGAATTCCTTCTCTGTGCCCTTGTGGCAGTTGAGGCAGGTGTTGCCGATATTGTCGAGCGGGCTGCCAACCTTATGGCTCGAGTATTTCACCCCGCCTTCACGGACATAAGGCATATGACAGTCGGCGCAGGCGAGCCCGTTGCGGCTGTGCACCCCGGTGACGAAGGTTTCATAATCGGGATGCTGTGCCTTGATCATTGGCGCCTTGCTCAGCTGGTGGGTCCAGTCGGAGAAGTTGTACTCATCGTAGAAGGCTTCCATGTTCTCTGCGGAGAAGCCCTTGCTCCACGGGAAGGTGACCACCGCTGCGGTCTTCTTGGTGCCTTTGTCTTCCCACTCGGTCTTACGGAAATAATACTCGGCATGACACTGCGCACAGACCAGCGAGCGCAGATCCTGGTGGGTGGCATCGGCGGCCTTGAGGCTGCCTTCGGCATCGAGTCCCCGCTTGAGGTAGTCGCGGGAGATGGCCAGCTTCATCGTCTTGTTGTCGTGGCAGTCGCCGCAGCCGATGGTATTGGCCACTTCGTCACCATACTTCGCCCATTTGCCGGTGAAATACTCGAGTTCCCCGTCTCGCTTGATCAGGCGAGGCACGTCCGGCGACTTGCAGGTCCAGCAGGCGGTGGGCAGAGGGCCGCTGTCCTTGTCCACCGGGGCGGCGGTACGCAGGGTATTGATATTGTCTTCGAGGGCGTAGTAATGGCCGCGCGGCTTGTTATAATCCTTGGAGAAGGGATACCCCGCCCACATCACCACCAGTTCAGGATCCTGTTTGACGACGTCGGTGATATCGTCGCTCTTTCTGGTCTGCATGTAGGTATCGTACTGCCGCGGATAGTGCTTGCCCCACTCCGAGGAACGGGTCTCGAAATCCTTGATCGCCGGCACCGCGCCGATGGCCTGTTGTTCGGCCTTGTTCTCTTTGATCGACACGGTCAGCAGCGCCATGGGCACGGTGACCAGCACGCAAAGAGAGGCAACAACCAGTGACTTTTTCATAGACATCCTCCCGATTGAAATCCTTACAGCGGCTTTATCGTGAAATTATTCTGGGTAGCCATGAGATTGCGCATGGTGCCATGGGGCACCCCGCGATGACACTGCCAGCAGGTGCGTCCTGTAGCCACCGGATCTTTTCCCGGTTTTTCGTAAAGCGAGCTGTTGGCGAGCATCTGTGACACCGTTTCACGGTGGCAGGAGATGCAGTTGTCCTGGATTCTGCGTGCGGCGTCATCGCTGACGCGAAGGTTGGCGCCGTAAGTCTTGAAGGTCATGGCCACCGAGTGGTTGTACCCGTCGCGGGCCTTGGCAAGATATTTGTTGATGACTGAATCGTGGGGTAGATGGCAATCGACGCAGGTCGCCTTGCTGCGATGGGAAGAATGTAGCCAGGTCTCGTAATGGACGTTCATGGGATGACAGGTGATGCACACCACAGGGTCGCTCGACAGATAAGAGAGCATTTTCGATTCATGGACGAGATTGGCGAAGACGGCAATGGTCACGACAACGCAGAACATCGCAAAATATTTCATGATTCACCCCGTTATGCATGGCAGCGCCGTCGCTGCCGGAGGCCTCTGTGGCTTGAATCCTTTGACCGACTTCCTACAAAAATGAAAGGTAGCATTAATGCAACACTTCTGACAAGCCTTTTTCCACAGTCAGAAGTGACAGAGATGGCATAGACACTGATAAAAAACAACACGCCAGTTTTTCGCACCTGCATGCGAAACTCTCGTCACGGCCCCGGAAGACTGCCGCTCACCCCTGGCGGAGGAGGGTCAGGGCGCTTTGCGCGGCCAGCTGTGAAGCGCCGGGACGTCCCAGACGCTGCCGCACCTCGTCGAGGGCGGCGCGCATCGCCGCCATCTTCTCTCCGTCCTGCAGCAGGGCGGCAACTTCATCGGCGAGGCGGGCGGCGGTGACCTCCTTCTGCAGCAGTTCGGGAACGGCCATGCGCCCGGCAATGAGGTTGGGCAGGGAAAAGGCGTCGAGGCGCACCAGCAGCTTGGCGAGGAAGTAGGTCGCAGGCGAGAGGCGATAGGCGACGACCATCGGCACCCCGAGGATGGCCAATTCCAGGGTGACCGTGCCGGAAGCGGCCATGACCGCCTGGCAGGCGGCCATCATGTCGTAACGTTCTTCGCGTATGACGCGCAGGTCGAGGGATTTTCGCGCTGCAGAGAGGCCGGCGGCATCGAGATCCGCCTCTTCGATGGTGGAGGCCTGGGGCAGAAGAAATACCGGCCGCCGGCCGAGTCGCTCCTCAAGGAGACGCGCCGCATCGAGAAAAACCGGCAACAGCGAGGAGATCTCGCGTTTGCGGCTGCCGGGAAGCAGGCCGATACACAGGGCGTCACTGGCGATGCCATGCCGCAGGCAGAACTCCTCACCTCCCATGGAGGTCGCCACCGTATCGAGCAGAGGATGGCCGACATAATCGGCAACGACCCCGTGGCGACGGAAGAATTCCTCCTCGAAGGGAAGGATGACGCCGATCTTGTCGACACGT
>JANJUM010000087.1 GCA_024710585.1 Desulforhopalus sp. | reverse complement strand
GCCAGCGAGGCGATCACCAGGCCGAGCGAGAGGCAGAGCAGCGCCGCTTGATGGAACTTGCGCGAGGTGCTTTCGCCGGCGGTGAAGAGGGCCACCGGCAGGCAGCGCCCGAAATGGGCGACCCGCACCCTCTCGATGATCACCGCCAGCAGCAGGGGAATCACCAGCGTTGGCTGGTACCACTTGAAAAAGGCGCAAAAGGCAAAGGCCAGGGAGAGCAGGAGAAACAATTGGGCCTGGCGGCTCAACCCTCTTTTTCCCTCGGTGAAACAGACCAGCAAGGTTCCGCCGCTGCAGAGGTTGAAGAGAAAGATGTGCAGCCGCTCGAAGTTGAGGACGTGCGGGGGCACCAGGTGGTGAAGGAAGCCGCAGGCCAGCGCCGTGGTCATCATGCCCCACAGCAGGATTTTCAGGTAGGCGCTCATCGCTGCAGATGCCTCTTGTTCGATGTCGTCGCCAAGAGGGCCTGAACCGTTCTCGGCGACGAGCGTAAAGTTCCACGGGGCGCCCCCGGCGAGCCATCCGCCTGGAGCGATGATCGGCAGGCGAGACGGCTTACCGGTCCTGGTGCTGTCGGGCGGGGCGGCCGAGAAGGGAGCGCAGCGCCCCTTCCAGGCTGGGGTGGCGGAAACGAAAGCCCGTGGCGAGGAGCTTGTCGGCCGCCCCACGACAGCTGGAGAGTAATATTTCCGAGGCCATCTGTCCATAGAGGATGCGCAGCAGGGTTGCCGGCAGCGGGCACAACAGGGGGCGGCCGGTGACTTTTGCCACGGTGGCCAGCAACTCGCGGTTGCTGACCGGCTGCGGGGCGACGATGTTTACCGGCCCCTCCAGGGCCGGGCAGGTGGCGGCATGGAGGATGGCGGAGATCATGTCGTCGGCGCTGATCCAGCTGATATACTGATTCCCCGAGCCATGGCGGCTGAAGACGCCGCAGCGGGAGGCGGCGAGGAGCCGCTGCAGCGCCCCGCCGCGGGGGGTGAGGCCGACCCCGAGGCGCAGCAGCACGGTGCGGATGCCCGCCTGCCGCGCCGCCCCGGCAGCTTCCTCCCACTGCCGGCAAACCTCCGAGATGAAGTCGCTGCCCGGTGGGCTCTCTTCGCTCAGCAGCGTCTCGCCGCGGTCGCCGTAGTAGCCCACCGCCGAGGCGGAGAGAAAGACCGCAGGTTTGCGCTCCGTCCTGGCCATGGCGGTGGCCAGCAGGGTCGTGCCCCGCACCCGGCTGTCGAGCACGGCACGCTTCTTCTCATCGCTCCAGCGCGACAGGCCGATATACTCGCCGGCAAGGTGGATGACCGCGTCGACCTCGGGGAGATTGTCGATGGCGAGCTGGCCGTTCTGCGGATCCCAGAAGATCTCGTTGGCCCCGTGCCGTGGCTTGCGGCGCACCAGGATGTGGACTTGGTGCCCGCCGGTGGCGAGGAGGGGCAGGAGGTCGCGGCCGAGGACGCCGCTCGCCCCGCTGACGAGAAAGCGCAAAGGCCGAGTGGAGCACCGCCTGTGGAGCAGCAGGTCGTGGTGAAGTACCTCGCTGCGCCGTGCGAAGAGGGCGTCCAGTCCCTGTCGCGCCAGCCTGTCGATAAATCCCGGCAGCAGGTCCTGGCCGGGAAGACGGTAATGGACGTGATCGTCGAGTGCGGCCCCCTGCGGGGTGTCGGTGAAGATGTGGCGGTGTTGCCACAGGGCGAAGGGGCCGCGCTCCTGTACATCGCAGAACATGCGCTGTGGCACCGCTTCGACGTGGCGGCCATGGTAGGGCAGGCCCAGCGGGCCGAAGCCAAGGCGCAGCACCACCCTCGCCCCGGCCTCGATACCGCCGCTGCTCTCCACCACTTCGATATGCTGCCAGGGAGGGAGCAACCGCTGCAGGGCCCCGGGGCGGGCGTGCCAGGCGTAGAGCTCGGCGGCGCTGACGGGGAAGACCGCCCTGTGGGTGAAGAGGCGGCTGTCGGCGGGGTTGGAGGGTGGCATAGGCGCGATTCCTCGAGGCTCCAGGCTTAATGTTCGAGGCCGAGGTAGCGGCTCTTCAGCTCCGGCTTGCGCCGCAGTTCGTCACTGGTGCCGCTCCACACCACCTGTCCCTTTTCCATGAGGTAATGGCGGTCGGCGATGGCCAGCAGGGCGTCGACGTTCTTGTCGATGACGAGAATCGACAGGCCACGCTCCTTGAGGGTGGTCAGCGCCTGCCAGATCTCCCGGCGGATGAGCGGCGCCAGCCCCTCGGTGGCTTCGTCGAGGACCAGCAAGGAGGGGTTGATCATCAGGGCCCGGCCGATGGCCAGCATCTGCTGCTCGCCCCCGGAGAGCTGGTTGCCATAGTGGCGCAGCCGCTCGGCGAGGCGTGGAAAGAGGGCAAAGACGGCCTCGAGATTGAAAGGGTCTTTGACCCCACGGCTGTTGGCGGCGGTGGCGAGGAGGTTCTCGCGCACGGTGAGGTTGGCGAAGATCTGCCGGCCCTCGGGGACGAGGCCGATGCCGAGGCGGGCGATGCGATGGCTGGGCAGCCGCTGCAGGGCCTGGCCCTGGTAGGCGATGGAGCCCGCGGTGATCGGCAGCAGGCCGAGGATGGCGCGCACCGTGGTGCTCTTGCCCATGCCGTTGCGGCCGAGCAGGGTGACCACCTCCCCCTCTACCACGGACAGGCTGACGCCAAAGAGCACCTGGCTGGCGCCGTACCCGGCGTTGATGGCCGCGACGTCGAGCATCACCCTTCCTCCCCGAGATAAGCCTGGCGCACCAGGGCATTGCCGCGGATTTCCGCCGGGGTGCCGGTGGCGATGTCGTGGCCGTAGACAAGCACGGTGATGCGGTCGGCCAGCGAGAAGACCACGTCCATGTCGTGCTCGACGAGGAGGATGGTCAGCTGCCCTTTGAGCCGCCTGATGATCCGCGTCAGTTCCACCGTGCCGCCGGAGCCGAGGCCGGCCATGGGCTCGTCGAGGATGAGCAGCTGCGGGTCGACCACCAGCGCCATGCCCACCTCCAGCTGCCGTTTCTCCCCATGGGAGAGGCTGGCCGCCGGCTGGTCGCGGTGCTGCAGCAGGTCGAAGCGGGTCAGCGCCTCGGTGAGTTGCTCCTCGAGCCGCGGTGCCCGGCGCCAGTGACGGAAGAAGTGGAAGTTGCCGCCGTGGCCGGCCAAAAGGGCCAGTCCGAGGTTTTCGGCCACGGTGAGGTTTTCGAAAATGTGCGTGATCTGAAAGGAGCGGGCGATGCCCAGCCGCGCCCGGCGGTGAGCGGGGAGCCTGGTGACGTCCTGGCCGCGGAAGATTATCCGGCCGCTGTCGGCAGCAAGGTCGCCGCTCAGCTGGTTGACCAGCGTCGTCTTGCCCGCGCCGTTGGGGCCGATGAGGGCGTGCACCTCGCCCTGCCGTACCGTTAAGGAGAGGTCGTTGGTGGCGAGCAGGGCCCCGAAGCTCTTATTGAGGCCGATCACCTCGAGCAGCGCTTCAGCCATGGCGCCTCCTCTCGCTGATGAGCAGCGGGAAGAGGCCGTTGCGGGCAAAGAGCACGGCGAGGACGAGCAGCGGGCCCATATAGGCCATCCAGTGCTCGGTATACATGTTCAGCCCCTCCTCGAGGAGCAGGTAGACGGCAGCGCCGACCACCGGGCCAAATAAGGTGCCGATGCCGCCGAGGAGGACCATGACCATCAGTTCTCCGGACAGCGTCCAGTTGAGCAGGCCGGGGCTGACGAACTCGCTGTGGTTGGCAAGCAGCGCCCCGGCAAGGCCGGCGCTGCCTCCGGCGATGGTGAACAGGGCGAGGCGGTAGCGGCCGGTGTTGACACCGAGGCCCCGGGCGCGCCGCTCGTTGTCGCCGGCGCCGCGGAGGATGAGTCCGAAGCGGGAGTGGACGAGCCGCGAGGCGAGATAGAGGAAGAGGACGAGGCAGAACAGGCAGAAATAGTAGAAGTGGGTGTCGTTGTCGAGGTTGACCAGCGGCAGCCCGCTGCGGCTCATCAGCGACAGGCCGTCGTCGCCGCCGTAGGCCTCCAGGGAGATGAAGAAATAGTAGAGCATCTGCGCGAAGGCCAGGGTGATCATGATAAAGTGCATGCCGGTGGTGCGCAGGCAGAGGGCGCCGATGACCAGGGCCGCCAGGGAGGCGGCGAGCACCGCCAGCGGCAGGATGGCGAGGCCGCTGGCAGTGCTGTCGGCCAACAGGGCCAGGGCGGGGGGGAGGTCGCCAGCGCCGAGGTGGAGGTGGAGGATGCCGACGGCATAGGCGCCGATGCCGACATAGGCGGCATGGCCGAGGCTGATCATCGCCCCGTAGCCGAGGAGCAGGTCGAGGCTCGCCGCCGCCAGGCCGTAGATGAGGATGCGGCTGGCCAAGGACAACAGGTAGGGGTTGCCGGAGAGGTGTGCCGCCGCCGGCAGGAGCGTAAGGAAGATGGCGGCGAGGAGGAGGAAGAGCTGCTTGCGGGTCATGTCCGGTCAGTGGTGGGCGGGGAACAGTCCCTTGGGTTTGATCACCAGCACGAGGGCCATGAAGATGTAGATGGCCATGGAGGCGAGCGAGGCGGCGACGCTGTCGGCGGTGGCCGGGGACAGCAGCAGGCGCAGCAACAGGGGCAGAAAGGCCCGGCCGAGGGTGTCGACCAGTCCCACCAGCACCGCACCGATGAAGGCGCCGCGCACCGAGCCGATGCCGCCGATGACGATGACCACGAAGGTCAGGATGAGGATCGATTCGCCCATGCCCGGTTCGACGGCGAGGATCGGCCCGGCCATGACCCCGGCCAGTCCGGCGAGCATCGCCCCGCAGCCGAAGACCAGGGTGTAGAGCAGGGAGATGTTGACCCCGAGGGCGGCCACCATTTCACGGTTGACCGCCCCGGCGCGCACCTGCATGCCGATGCGCGTGCGGGTGAAGATCAGCCACAGCAGCAGGGCTACCGCCAGGCCGACGGCGAGCACCACCAGGCGGTAAATGGGGTAAGGCAGGCCGGGGAGGAGTTCGACGCTGCCGGCGAGGGCGGCGGGGATGTCCATGAACAGCGGCTGGCGGCCCCAGATGATGCGTGTCATCTCGTTGCAGAAGAGTATCACGCCGAAGGTGGCGAGGACCTGATCGAGGTGGCGCCGCCGGTAGAGGTGGCGCAGGATGAGAGCCTCTGCCAAGCAGCCGGCCAGCCATGAAGCGCCGAGGGCGGAGAGGATGGCGAGGAGGAAGGAGCCGCTGTGCAGGGCCACGGTGGCTCCGACATAGGCGCCGATCATATAGAAGGAGCCGTGGGCGAGGTTGATCACCTGCATGATGCCGAAGACCAGGGTCAGCCCCGCCGACATGAGAAAGAGGGTCACGCCCAACTGCAGGCCGTTGAGCAATTGTTCACAGAAGAGAAGCATAACCTTGGGGGCCCTGAGGCCCCCGGGCGGAGAGGAAGCGGAAAACGGCGCGGAACGCGACGGCGGGTGGGCCGCTGCTTACATCTTGCACTCCGCGGCGTAGGCATCGACGTGCTTGGTGAAGACCTTCTTCACCGTCTTGTTGGTGAAGCCGCCGTCGCTGCGCACCACCTCGCGGATATAAATGTCTTGTATCGGGTGCTGGTTGGCGCCGAAGGCGAAGTTGCCGCGCACCGAGGCGAAGTCGGCCTTCTTCAACGCCGGGCGCAGGGCTGCGGGTTCGGCCTTGCCGCCGGTCTGGCGCAAGGCCGAGGCGAGCAGCAAGGCGGTGTCGTAGCCCTGGGCGGCGTAGAGGGTGGGGGTGCGCTTGTAGGTTTTGCGGAAGTTCTCGACAAACTCGCGATTGGCGGGGTTGTCGAGGTCGTGGGTCCACTGCGAGCCGTTTTTGACCCCCAGGGCGGCTTCGCCGACGGCGGCGAGCAGGCGCTCGTCGAAGGAGAAGGCCGGGCCATAGAGGGGGATGCTGCCGCCGAGACCGGCCTGGGCGTATTGCTTGACGAAATTGATGCCCATGCCGCCCGGCAGGAAGAAGAACACCGCGTCGGGTTTGGCGTCGCGGATGGTGGCGATCTCGGCGGCATAGTCGGCCTGGTCGAGCTTGGTGTAGACCTCGCCGGCGATGTTGCCTTTGTAGTAGCGTTTGAACCCGGCGAGGTGATCCTTGCCGGCCGGGTAATTGGGAGCGAGCAGATAGACGTTGCCATGGCCGGCCTCGGTGACATACTGGCCGACGACCTCGTCGAGGTTGTCATTCTGGTAGGAGACGCTGAAGTAGTTGGGGTGGCAGCCCTTGCCGGCCAGCTCGGAGGGGCCGGCGTTGGCGCTCAGGTAGAGCACCTCGTCGCGAACCAGCTTCGGCACTACCGCCATGGCGACGTTGGAGAAGACGATGCCGGTCATGATCTTGACGCCGTCCTTCTGGGCGAAGCGCTGGGCGATCTGCTTGCCCTTTTCCGGCTTGGCCTCGTCATCCTCCACCAGCAGCTCGACCGCCACTCCACCGAGCTTACCGCCTTCTTTCGCCATGGCCAGGGAAAAACCGTCGCGAATTTCCTCACCGAGGTAACCGGCCTTGGTGGACAGGGTGGTGATCATGCCGATCTTCACCGGGTCGGCAGCGAATGATGTGGCCGGGAAAAGCAGGGCCAGGGCACAGAGACCGGTGAGCAGCTTCTTCATGGTCGCTCCTTGTCGAAGAGGTTTTGCCGGGATGGCCGCTGCGCCGACGTTTATTAAGCGAAAGGCGTCGACGGCGGAAGAGTTTGGAAGCGGAGCCTAGTGAACCGACCGCCAAAAAGCAAGTAAAAATCTCCTCCGCCGTGCCGCTCCCTGGTCCTGGAAAAGACCACGAAGCAGAGTCCGGCACGGGTGTGGATGGCCCTCGGCGCCGATGGTGACTGGAAGGTTGCAGGCTCAGTGGAAGCAGCCGGCTCCAGGCCTGGAAGCGAACCAGCTGCCAGGCGCGGCGAGGCGTGCCGGGTCGCGCCTGGCAAAGGGAACCGCGGTCGTTGCGCCAAGGCCCGCTGCAGTCTACTCCTCGTCCTTCTTGCCGTGTCGTCCGGCGCCCTTCTTCTTGCCTTTTTTCTTGGCGAGCAGGAGCCGTCCCGCTGCGGCGCGCTTTTCGGCGCGGCCGATGAGGTAGTGGTGCACGCAGAAGTCAGCGGCGCCGTCTTCGGCCTGGCGCTGCACGTAGGAACCGTCGGCGCGCATCTCCCAGAGGTTGCGGACATTGTTGAGCTGCAGGTCGAGGATCTCGCGCAGCAGGGCTTTGTGCCGTGCCGACTGCACCGGCACGCACACCTCGACGCGGCTCTCGAGGTTGCGCTTCATCAGGTCGGCGGAGCCGATATAGTACTCCTCGTCGCCGCCGTTCCTGAAGTAGTAGATGCGCCCGTGCTCGAGAAAGCGCCCCACCAGCGAGACGACGCGAATATTGTCGGAGATGCCGGGGATGCCGGGGCGCAGGCGGCAGGTGTCGCGAACGATCATGTCGATATGCACCCCGGCCATGGAGGCCCGGTAGAGGGCCTCGACCATGTCGCGGTCCTCGAGGGCATTGGTCTTGAGCTGGATGAGGCCGCCGCGGCCCTGGCGCTGGTGTTCTATCTCCCCGGCGATCTTGGCGAGAAGGGCTTTCTTGAGCTGCTTCGGGGAGGGCAGGATCTTGTCGTAGCGGCGCGCGGCGATGCAGCCGCTGGTCAGGTAGTTGAACAGCTCGGTGAGGTCGGAGCCGATCTCGTCGTCGCAGGTGATCAAGCCGAAATCGACATAGGCGCGGGCGGTGCCGGCGTGGTAGTTGCCGGTGCCGATATGGGCGTAGCGGCGCAGGCCGTTATAGTCTTTGCGAATGACGAAGATCAGCTTGGAGTGGGTCTTCATGCCGACGATGCCATAAGAGACGTGGATGCCAGCCTCCTCCAGGGAGCGGGCCCAGTGAATGTTGGCCGACTCGTCGAAACGCGCCATCAGCTCCACCACCACCGCCACCTGCTTGCCGTTCTGGGCGGCGTTGATGAGGTATTGCACGATGCGCGACTTCTTGGCGGTGCGGTAGAGGGTAGCCTTGATGGCCAGGACCTTGGGGTCGGTGCTGGCCTCGCGCAGGAAGCGCTCCACCGAGGTGTCGAAGCTCTCGTAGGGGTGCTGCAGGAGGATGTTGCCCTGCTCGCGGATGGTGTGGAAGATGTTGGGGTCGTCGCCGAGGAGCTCCGGGTTGTCCACCGGGTGGTGCGGTGTGAAGTGCAGGTCGGGGCGGTCGATGAGGGCGATCTGCTGCAGGTCGCGCAGGCCGAGGATGCCCTCGACGTCGTAGACGTCCTGCTCCTCGTCAATGCCCAGCTCGGCGGCGAGCTTGCCGCGGTGGTAGTCGCTCATGCCGCGCTCCACCTCGAGGCGGACGATCTCGGCGAACTTGCGATTGCGCAGCGCCGACTCGATCATCGCCAGCAGGTCGTTGGCCTGTTCCTCGGCCTTCTCGGTGATGGCATTGCGGGTGACACGGAAGGCGGCGCAGGACTCGATTTCCATTCCCGGCAGGAGCAGCGGCAGGTTGTTGGCCACCAGGTCCTCAAGGAGGATGTAGAGGTGCTTCCGCGCGATCTGCACGAAGCGGGGGGTGTCGGTGCCGGTGGGGATCTTGATGCGGATGAGGTTGCTATGGTCGGTGTCGGGGTAGCGCACACTGACCAGGAGGTTGATGGAGAGGTTGGAGATGAAGGGGAAGGGGTGCGCCGGGTCCATGCCCTGAGGAGTGAGCAGCGGGTAGATGTCGTTGTGGAAATACCTGTCGACCTCGGCGCGCTCGCCCTCGTCGAGTTCGCGGTACTTGGTGATGACGATGTTTTTTTCGGCCAGTTCTCCCCACAGCTTCCGTTCCTGTTGCAGCTGCTGGTCAAGGATCTCGCGCACCACCACCCGGCAGGCGTCGATCTGCTCCTGGGGCAGGCGGCCGTCGATGGACAGGCTGCGCACGCTGGCCCCGACCTGCTGCTTGAGGCCGCCGATGCGCTTCATGAAGAACTCATCGAGGTTGGAGCCGATGACTGCCAGGAAAAACACCTTCTCCAGCAGGGGGTTTCGGTCGTCCCCAGCCTCGTTGAGCACCCTCTTGTTGAAGGCCAGCCAGGTCAGCTCGCGGTTGAGGTAGAGTTCCGGCGAGCGCAGGTCGGGGGTCGGCGCGGCGAGCAGGGGCGGGGTTTCGGGCGCGGCGGCAATGGGGGCGTCGATGGTGTTCTTCATGGTCGTCGAGGTATCGGCGGCAGGTGGGGGATATGGCCGGTCCCGGGCCGCTGTGGCGGGGAGGCCGGGGATGACATGCTCCACCCATGATAGACGATTCCGCCGGCAAAAGATAGCGGCGTGAGCAGCCTTTCACGGCCATGTGGCCGATTTTCCCGGGTCTCTCCCGGTCACCAGGGATACTTCCGGCCTCAGAGATGACGAAACATTTGTTAAATTTATTATCCCGGGTCGTTTTGACCTTCGAAAAAGGCCGGGGTTGAGGTAGAAATAGAGGTGAGGTCTGCGTCTGCCCCACCTCCACTCCTTTGCCGACCCATCCGCCATGGAATCCTTCGTCTACCACCTCCCTGCCAGTGTCTCCGCCGAGCGGCTTGGCCGCCAGCTGCCCGAGGAAAGCGGGCTGGAATTGCGCCTCGACCATCAGGTCGGCCGCGAAGGGCTGTTGCTCGACACCTTCGACGGCGCATTGTACAACTCGGGGAAGATCCTCTTCTCCTTCGATGAGGGGTTGCTCCTCTTCGACCTCCATGACGGCCGCGTGCTGGAGCAGGCCGGACCCTTCGCGGGGACGGTGATCGGCGATATGGTCAAGGGGCCGGTGGTCGATCTCCTCGCCGAACTCGCCCCCCTGCGTGCGCCGCTGCCGGTGGCGTCGCTGCGCCTGCGGCGTGAGGAGGGGCGGCTGGTCGACGACGAGGGCAAGACGCTGGTGCGCTTTTACCAAATGATGTGCGGCAGGGGGCAGGGGCGAATGGTCGGGGTCGGATGCAGCCTGCCGCTGCGTGGTTACGAGGAGGCCGGCGAGGTGCTGCGCCTTGCCTTACAGAGGTGCGGCGCCGTCCCCTGCGGCGATGGAAAGGAGATGTACGAGGCCCTGAAGCTGTCACCGCCCGTTTACCAGGCCAAGCCGGAGATCGTCCTGCATGGCGAGGCGCCGGTAGGCGACAGCGCCCTGCTGCTGCTGCGCACCTTCCTGCAGGTGGCGCGGGCCAACGAGGGCGGCATCGTCGCCGACTCCGACAGCGAGTTCCTCCACGACTACCGCGTCGCCCTGCGCAAGATCCGCTCCCTGCTCAGCCTCTTTGCCGGGGTCTTCGATGCGGCGGCTACGGACTCCCTCAAGGGGCAGCTGGCTGATCTGATGCGCACCACCAACGGCCTGCGCGACCTCGATGTCTACCTCCTGCGCCGCGGCGATTACCATGCCCTGGTGCCGCCTTCCGCCCATCCCGGGCTGAAGCTGCTCTTCGATGAGCTCCTCGGCCGGCGCCACGAGGAGCAGCGCCGCGTCAATCTCGCCCTGACCGGCAAGGCTTACAAGAGGAAGATGGCGGCGCTGGCGCGGACCTTCTCCGCCGGACGCGGAGCTCTCAAGCCCGGGCCGCTTGCCACGGAAGCGTCGCGACCCTTCGCCGCCCGCCTCATCCTCAAGCGCTATCGCCGCGTCTGCAAGGTGGCCCGCGCTCTCGATGAAACCACCCCCGACGAGGGCATTCACCGTCTGCGCATTCACTGCAAGAAGCTGCGCTATCTCATGGAATTTTTCTCCTCGCTCTTTCCCCCGGCGGAGATCAAGGGGGTGATCCGCTCCCTCAAGCAGCTGCAGGACTGTCTCGGCACCTTCAACGACCTCTCGGTGCAGCAGAACTTCCTGGCGACCCTTCTCGCCAGCGCCCATGGCGGCGGCGCCAGGGCGGTGCCGCTGGCCTATGCCGTCGGCGCCTTGACGGCGATGCTGGCCAGCCTCCAGGCCAGGGAGCGCGGCCGGGTCTTCGACAGTCTCGCCCTCTTCTGCGGCGAGGACAACCGCCTCATTTTTGCCGAGCTGTTCGACAGCCGACAGGAAGACGATGAAGATACTCGCTTGCTACAGCAATAAGGGCGGCGTCGGCAAGACCGCCACCGCCGTCAACCTCGCCTATCAGAGCGCCCTTAACGGCTACCGCACCCTGCTCTGCGATCTCGACCCGCAGGGTGCCTCCGGCTTCTATCTGCGCATCAAACCGCCCAAACCCAAAGCAGCCAGGGAGGGCGAGTCCTTTGCCGACTTCGCCTGGATCGCCGGGGCTATCCGTGCCAGCGACTATGCCAACCTCGATCTCCTCCCCGCCAGCGCCGAGTACCGCAATGTCGATATCTTCCTGTCGCGCCTCAAGAACCGCCGCTCGCGCCTCAAAAAGCTCCTCCGCGCCGCCGGGGAAGACTACCAGGTGGCCATCCTCGACTGCCCGCCCAATGTCTCGCTGCTCTCGGAGAACGTCTTCAAGGCCGCCGACAGGGTGGTGGTGCCGGTGATCCCCACCACGCTCTCGGTGCGCACCCTGGAGCAGCTCTACCGCTTCTTTCGCGACCAGGGCTACCAGCGCCGCAAGCTGCTGCCCTTCTTCTCCATGGTGCAGCATGGCAAAAATCTCCACCGCGATACCATGGTGGCGTTGCAAAAGGAGTATAAGCGATTACTAAAGAGCTATGTGCCCTTCTCCGCCGAGGTGGAAAAGATGGGCATTCACCGGGCGCCGGTGGCGGTGTTCGCCGGCCGCGACCAGGTTGCCGCCGCCTACCGCGAGCTGTGGCGCGAGGTGGAAGGGCGGGTGAAACTCGACAACGACAAGGGGGAGGACGGCCATTGAGTCGCCTGCCGCGGAAGCAGAGGAGGAGAGATTTTCATGGGCAAGAAAAAGAAAGAAAAGAAAGAAAAGAAAGAGTGTTGCGAGAAGTACAAGAAGAAGGGCAAGCGTTGTTCCGATTGCCCCAAGGCCTGATCCCCGCCAGGGGAAAGGGATGTCGCCGGCACTCGTTTCTGGCCGGGGGGCTGCATTCTTGGCGCCCCCAGCGGTCAGGGCGAGCCGCTGGTTGTCTGAGGGCGGGTGCGCAGGGTGCTGCTGAGCAGTGTCGGCAAACCTTAAGACTGCCCGTTTCACACTCAGCCCATCACTGCTCCGTGGCTGGGATGAGTTTGTCCCACAGGGGCCCGATATGGCCGAAACGGTGCATCAGCGGGATGAGCCGCTCACTGTCGGCCACTGGATAGACGCGGTCGCGCCGCCCACGAAAGTCTGCCAGCACGGCCCGTTCGATCTCCTCCCGCGAGATCGTCGGGGAGTAGTAATACCTTGACGCCACCAGATCGGTGTCCTCGTCGACATGCCCCTCGCGCAGTGCCTGACGGAGCAGGGCGGTGCCGGGGAGGATACGGATGCCGATATAGGCGAATATCACCGTGCGCCGCAGCCGCTGCAGGTTGCGCAGGCCCTGGCGGAGGGTCGCCGCCGTCTCGCCGGGCCCGCCGAAGATGACGAAGTGGGCGCAGGGTATGTTCTCGGCGAGGATATTGTCGTGCACCGCCACCACCTCGTCGATGGTGAAACCTTTGCCGTGTCCGGCCTGGGTGGCGTCGCAGGCGGCGTCGGTGCCGATCTCCATGGCCGCCAGGCCACTTCTCTTGAGGAGCCTGAGGCTCTTTCTGTCGATATTCTGCGGACGAAAGAAGGCGCACCACGGGGTGCGGTTGCCGGCGCTCGCCAGGGCCTCGGCAAGCTCCAGGTAGCGCCCCTGCGGGTCATTGAAGATGGCGTCGGTGAAGAAGATGTACCGTGCGCCGAAGCGCCTCGTCAACTCGCCGATCTCTGCGGCGACGAGCGTCGCGGCGCGGTGCCTGAGGGCCCTGCCCTCGATGGTCGGGTAGCTGCAGTAGGCACAGCCGTAGCCGCAGCCGCGCTTGCTCTGCACGTTGAGCATGCCGCCATGCTCAAGGTAGTAGGGGGTGATCTCGGCGGAGTAGCGCGGCGTACACGAGGGAAAGGAGGCGGCCGGCATGGCCAGCAGCTTTTCCTGCGGCGGGTCGCCGCCGACGAGGCGTTCGAGCAGAAGGGGCAGCGCCTCCTCGCCCTCGCCGACGATGCCGTAGTCGGCCCGGCAATGTTCGAGGAGCGGCCCTGGCATGATGGAAAAGCCGGGCCCGCCGAGCACCACGGGCGCTGTGCTTTCTTCCCTGACGACGGCCATGGCGCCGGTGATATCTTCGAGCAATGCGAGGCGCGAGGCGCTGTCGACGGTGTCGATGTTCCTGATGGAGATGCCGATGAGGTCGTAGGGCTTCTGGCGCAGCAGCTGGCGCAGCGGCTCATGGCCGCCGGCGGCGAGGATGTCGAAATGGTCGCCCTGATGGCCGCGCTCCTCCAGGGCCCCGAGCAGGTAGGCGATGCCCAGCGGGTAGACCGGGTAGGGCAGGGTCATGCGGTTGGCAGATACCAGCAAACAGCTGCCATGGCGGGGTGAAGGCCCCTGGCGGTCAGCACTCATGGTAGCGCTCGAGCTCGGCGAAGGTGTCCCCCGCGAAGAGGAGTTGGCGGAACCTGACCAGATCGTCGTGGAAGATGCGCCGGTTGTCGTAGGGCTGGAAGTGGGCGGCGAGCAGGCGGTGGATGCGCCCAATGGCGTGGCCGAGGCCGGCGGCGTTGCGGAAGGAGAGCGCCTGCAGGTCGGCCAGGGTCTCCAGGGTGAGGACGTGCTTGGCGTTCTCCACCGCGCGCAAGGCCTTGCGCGCGGCGACGGTGCCCATGCTGACCACGTCCTGGTTGGATGCGTTGCAGGAGATGCTGTTGACGCTCATCGGCGCCGCCAGGTTGCGGTTCTCGGCGGTGGTCGAGGTGGCCAGGTATTGCGCGCCCATGAAACCCATGGCCAACCCGGCCGGGCCGTCGATGAGGTGTTCCGGCAGACCCTCGCTGAGGTTCTTGTCGAGCAGCTTGTTGAGGCGGCGTTCGGAAAGGTTGCACAGGGTGGAGACGGCGATGCACAGCATGTCCATGGCCATGCTGATGCTCTGCCCGTGGAAGTTGCCGCCATGGAGGATCTTGCCCTCCTCGGGGATGACCAGCGGGTTGTCGTTGGAGGAATTGGCCTCGATCTCCACCGTCCGGCGTGCGGCGTCGAGGGCCTCGCGAACCGGGGCGAGGACTTGCGGGGTGCAGCGCAGGGAGTAGACGTCCTGCACGGTGATCGAAGTCTCGTAGACCGCCTCGCCACCCTTGGCCTGTTCGCGGATGGGCCGGTGCAGGGCCTCGCGGCTGGTCAGGTTGGTGGTGCCCTGGCAGAGGCGCGCAATGGTCGCGGCGATGCGCTGCTGGCCGGGATGGGGCTTGATGCGGTGCAGATCGGCATCGAAGGCGTCGCTGATGCCGCCGAAGATCTCCACGCCCAGGGCGGCGTTGATGCAGGCGACGTTGCAGAGCTTTTCGGCGTCGGCAATCGCGTAGGCGGCGATGGCGGTCATCGCCGCGGTGCCGTTGATCAGCGCCAGTCCCTCCTTGCAGGCCAGGGTCAAGGGACTCAGACCGGCGCGGGACAGCGCCACGGAGGCGTCCATGGCCACGCCATGGTGAAAGGCCTGGCCGAGACCGAGGATGGCCAGCGACATATGGGCGAGGTGGATGAGGTCGCCCGAGGCGCCGACGCTGCCGCATTCGGGGATATAGGGGGCGATGCCGGTGTTGAGCATGTCGCGCATCTGGGCGAGCAGCGCGACGCGCACCCCGGAATAGCCCTTGACCAGGGTGTTGAGGCGCACCGCCATGGTGGCGCGGGCCAGGCCGGGCGAGAGCGGCGCGCCGAGGCCGGCGGCGTGGCTGATGATGAGGTTGTGCTGCAGGGCCTCGATGCTGGCGTTGTCGATGATCTTGTTGCACATCGGCCCATAGGAGGTGTTGACGCCATAGATGACCTGCCCTTCGGCCACCGCCCGCTCGAGTACCTGGCACGAGCGCTCGCAGCGCAGCAGGGCCTGGGGGTCGAGGGTGACGGCTCTGGCGCCCTCGCCGATGGCGACGATGTCCTCGGCGGTGAGCGTTTCACCGCCGAGGACGATTTCCTGACACTGGGTATTGGCGTTCATAGGCGCTGGATGTGGAGGTTGGGCGAGGGGGCTGATGACGAGACGCTGCCTAGCCTGCGGAAACCGCCGATTCTCCGGCGGCGACGTACTCGGCCAGGCTGGCCAGGGAGCGCAGCACGGAGCGGGTAGTGTTTTCCGAGTTCATGCGCACGCCGTAGCGCTGCTGCACGGTGACGGCGATCTCCAGGGCGTCGAGGGAGTCGATGCCCAGGGCCGAATCCGGGCCGATGAGTGCCCCGTGTACGTCGAAGGTCTCTCTGTCGGCCGCCGGCAGCTTGCAGGTGGTCTCAATCAGTTCAAGCAGTTCCAGTTGCAGAGGGGTCATGGTGTGGCCTGGTCCTTGGGCGTGGCGGGTGGGAGGGCCGCCGCCGGGCTTGCCGAGGCCCTCTGGAACAGCCCGGCATCGCGCATGCGCAGGCCGTCGATTTTCTCGCACAGCCGCCCCGAGGTGTCGGCGATGCGCAGGGCGAAGGTCAGCTCGGCGGGGCTCTCGGCGGTGAGCGTGGCGCACACCAGGTACTCCTGCCCGGGCTGGGTCGGGCGCAGCACCTGCCGCGTGGCCATGCCTACCGGGAAGGGGATGAAGCTGGCCCGCTGCTGGCCGAGGACGCAGGCGGCATGCATCGCCCCATCGCAGGGAAAAGGCGAGCCGAGCAACGCAACCGCCGCCTCGCCGCAGGCGATGAGGGGGGCGCGCACCGTACCCAGGGCATGGTTGCCGTCTATGCACAGGGTCCCCTGCAGGCTATGGTAGGTGGGACCGAAGGGCACCATGCGGCGGTAGATATCCGTGGCGGAAAAGGTCAGCGCCGCCTGCCGCGGCAGAGTGATGTCGCAAGCCTCCTCCTCCGGCTCGCGGTCGGGGCCGAGGCGAAACAGTACCCGGCAGTGCTCCTTGACTCGGGTCATGCCTTTGAGCGGCGTCTCGCTGCACAGCGCCGCACTCAGCCAGCCGTCCTCATCCTCCATCTCCACCAGCACCTCAAGTTCTCCATGACGGTTGGTGATGTCGAGAAACTTGGTCAGGCGCACCTCCCTCATCGAGGTGATGTCGACCGCGGGGCAGGCTTCGTGGCTGCGGGCGGCGAGGAAAAGGAGGGCCTCCACCGCCGGCAGCACCGCCCTGCCGGAGACGCCGTGGTCGGCGAACCAGGGCTTCACCACCAGCGGGCAGCGCTGTCGCCGGGCCGGGCTCACCGGGGGAACTCCCGCCACAGGGCGACGGTCTTGGCGTCGATTTCCACCGGGATGCCCTTGCCGTTGACGGCGCAGTGGCGGGTGAAGCCGGTGCAGCAGATCTCGCCGTCGGCGGCGCGGGTGATGAGGTAGTCGAACTGCAGCTTGACCAGCTCGAGCGAGGTCGGCCGGGTGTGGATATACATCAGGTCGTCGTAGTGGAGCGGCGAATAGTAATTGAGCTCGGTCTTGATGATCGGGTAGGTGTAGCCGCTGGCCTCGATGTCCTTGTAGGGGTAGTTGAAGTGGCGCATCAGCGACGCCCGGCCATATTCAAAATATTTCAGGTAGTTGGCGTGATAGACCACCTGTGAGCGGTCGGTGTCGACATAGAGGGTGCGCAACTCGCAGCGATGCCAGAGGAGCCCGCTGCCGGCGTCGCGGACGTGGCAGGGCTCCTCGGCGAGGGGCTGCGGGATGAAGGGGCGCGGCCGCATCACAGCCCCCGGAAGACGATGCAGCAGTTGGTGCCGCCGAAACCAAAGGAATTGGAGAGCACCAGCTCATGGGACTGGCGGCGGGGTGCGTTGGGAACGACGTCGAGCTCGGCGAACTCCGGGTCGGGGAGATGGTTGACCGTCGGCAAGAGGACGCCCCGTGCCATGCCTTCGACTGTCAGGGCGGCCTCGATGGCCGCCGAGGCCCCCAGCGAGTGGCCGACCTGGCTCTTGTTGGCCACCACTGGGATGAGGGACAGCCTGTCGGCGAAGACGCGGCGCAGGCAGTGCACTTCGGTGGCGTCGCCGGTGGGCGTCGAGGTGCCGTGGGCGTTGATGGCGTCGATGTCCGCGGGAGACAGCTCGGCGTCGTCGATGGCGTCATGGATGGCGTCGACTATGGTATCTGCGTTCGGTCGGGTGAAGTGATGGGCGTCGGAGTTCCAGCCGACGCCGCTAATCTCGGCCAGCGCTTTAAGGCCATGGGCGCGCACCGCCTCCTCGGCGGCGAGCACCAGCACGCCGGCGCCCTCGGCAAGAACGAAACCCTTGCGGTCGACGCTGAAGGGGCGCGAGGCCTGGGTGGGGTCCTGGGCGGCGCGGTCCTTGGGGCCGACCTTGATGGTCGCCAGCATATTGGAAAAACCCTGGATGATCTCCGGCACCAGGCAGGTCTCTACACCGCCGGCGAGGACGAAGTCGCAGTCGCCGTCGCGGATCATGCGGGCGGCGATGCCGATGGCGTGGTTGCCGGAGGCGCAGGCCCCCTGGGGCGAAAAGATCGGCCCGGTGAAGCCGAGCAGCATGCCCGCCTTGCCCGCCGGCAGGTTGGCGCAGACGTTGGGCAGGAGGTAGGGGCTGACCTTGAGCGGCCCGAGGTTGACGTAGTTGTCCATGGCGACGCGGTAGGAATCGGTGCCGTTCAAGGCTGAGCCGATGAGGCAGCCGGTGCGCCTGCCGATGCTGGCGTCGATGGTCACCCCGGCGTGCTCGAGGGCGCGGCGGCAGGTCTCCATGGTCAGGAAGACGTAGGATGCGTTCCACAGGGAGGCTTCCTTGCGGTCGACATAGGGCAGGGCGGATGGGTCCCAGTCGGGGATCTCGCCGACGATGTTGCTGCGGCTCTCGGAGAGGCAGCGGGTCAGGCGGCGAAAGCCGGCGCGACCCTGGACGGCGGCGTCCCAGGTGGTTTCCAGGGTGTTGCCAAGGGCGGTGGCCACCTCGTAGCCGACGACCATGACCCTTCTGTTCTTGGGCGCTCTCATACGCTGCTCATGGGCACCGGGCGAAGACCGCGCAGGCGTTGCAGCCACCAAAACCAAAGGAATTCTTTAACACGAACTCCTGGTCGAGGGGGCGGCAGCCGGCGGCGACACAGTCGATGTCGATCTCCGCGTCGGGT
>JANJUM010000040.1 GCA_024710585.1 Desulforhopalus sp. | reverse complement strand
CCCGGAAGCACGCTCATCATCGTCTGCCAGGCAACTGCCGAAAAAATGCTCTTACGCTCCTCTAGGCTACCTTGATCGCCCCATAAAGACAAATATTTTTGCCGCAGCCTGAAAGCCGGAAAAGAATTGTCGGTATCCACGGCAGGCAGCGAACGGGTTTCCCCGCCCCCTATGTTGTGGTACAATGGGATGAGGAAATGACGAAAACGCACAACGCTCCGCTCCCACTCGGCACCAGCCCACCCCTGCCCATGAAACGAGAAACGGAACTTATCGCCCGCAACTGGCCGCAACGTGACACCAGCGTCGCGACGACCATCAACCCGCCAGCCTACCGCGGCTCGACGGTGCTCTTCGCCAGCTACGCAGCCATGGTCGAAGCGCAGATGGGCCGCCACCATGGAATCAGCTACGGCACCGACCGCCTGCCGACGCAACGCCAGTTCGAGGAGGCAATGCGCCAGCTCGAAGGCGGGGCGGTGACCCGCGTCTTCCCCTCGGGCATCGCCGCCATCCACACCGCGCTGATGGCCTTCGTCGCCAGCGGCCAGCACATGATCATGGTCGACAACGCCTACGGACCCGGCCGCCGCTTCGTCCACAAGGTGCTGGAACAGCGCCTCAAGGTTTCCTGCACGGTGGTGCCGGCGAACGTCGGCGCGGACATCGAAAATTACCTGCGCCCCGACACCGCCCTCATCTTCCTCGAGTCGCCGGGCTCGAACACCTTCGAGATCCAGGACCTGCCGGCCATCGCCGACATCGCCCGCAGGCGTGGCATCGTCACCCTGCTCGACGCCACCTGGGCCACCCCCCTCTACCTGCGCCCCTTCGAGCTCGGCATCGACGCCACCATCCACTCGGTGACCAAGTACATCAGCGGCTACTCCGATGTGCTCGCCGGCACGGTCACCGTCGCCGAGGGCCATGCCGAGCGCTTCGCCGAGTTCTACAAGCTGCTCGAAATCTACACGCCGGCGGAAGAGTGCTATCTGGCGTTGCGTGGCCTCCACTCGCTGGCGGTGCGCCTGCGGCAGCACGAGCGCTCGGCCCTGGAGATCGCCACCTGGCTGACCAGCCACCCCCTGGTGGACCGGGTGCTGCACCCGGCCCTTCCCGATCACCCCGAGCACCATCTGTGGCGACGCGACTTTCAGGGCTCATCCGGCCTCTTCGCCTTCACCCTGCGCAAGGAATACCCCCAGGACCAGCTGGCCCTGTTCATCGACGCGCTGCGGCTCTTCCGCCTCGGCTACAGCTGGGGCGGCTTCCAGAGCCTGCTCACCGCCGCCAGGCCGCATCGCCTCCTTTCCGGCCGCTACCAGGGGCAGACGGTGATCCGCCTCAACATCGGCCTCGAGGATGTCGACGACCTGCGCGACGACCTGCGCCAGGGCCTGGCCAGGCTTAACTCCGCGTAACCGGGGCGCCGCCCCTTCCTTTTTACTGGAGACACCCCATGAACCCCTCGCTGCCACGTGCCATCCTGCCCCTCGCTCCTGGACCGCTGCAGGCCCCGCCGGAACTGCCCGCCGCCCCCTGCTGAGGGCCGAAACCGCCGCCGCGGTCCGGCGGCCACGAGAGGGCTGGCTACGCCATCCTCCCCTTCGTCGAAGGCTTCGTCGACAGCCCGGTGGGGGCGGTGCCGCGGGTGGCGACCACCCTCAGCCTCAAAGACCACCTCGGCACGGTCGGAGCGCGCACCGGCCTGGCCCGCAACGACTACCGCGTCACCCCCGGCCTCTACTGCGTCGGCAGCCCGGGAGCCGACTCGCCGGTGCTGGTCTCGGCCAACTACAAGCTGACCTTCGACGCCCTGCGTCAGGAACTCGCTGATATCGACGCCTGGCTGCTGATAATCGACAGCCGCGGCGTCAACGTGTGGTGCGCCGCCGGCAAGGGCACCTTCTCCTGCGAGGAGATCGCCTTCCAGGTGCGGCGCTGCCGCCTCGAGGAACTCGTCAGCCACCGCCGCCTCATCCTCCCGCAGCTCGCCGCCAACGGCGTCGCCGCCCACCGGCTCAAGGAATTGTGCGGCTTCTCCGGCCGTTTCGGGCCGATTTTCGCCAGGGACCTGCCGGAGTATCTCCTCCAGGGCAAGGCCAGCGAAGAGATGCGCACCGTCACCTTCACCCTCGGCGAGCGGGCGGTGCTGGTGCCGCTGGAAATCTGCCTGGTGTGGAAGAAACTGGCCTTCGCCCTGCCGCTATTCCTGCTTCTCTCGGGGATCGGCCCGGAGCCGTTCGCCCTGCACGGCACCCTGAGCCGCTTCGCGGTGCTGCTGGCGGCGACCCTCGTCGCCCTCGTCGCCGGGGCGGTGCTGGTGCCGCTGCTGCTGCCCTGGGTGCCCTGCCGCCGCTTCTGGATAAAAGGCCTGCTCGTCGGGGCGGCCCTGTGCCTGCCGCTGCTCCTCGCCTTGCCCGAGCTCGCCATGACGGAACAGGTGGCGCTGGTGCTGTGGGTCGGCGCCGGCTCGTCGTTCATGGCGATGAACTTCACCGGCTCGACACCCTACACGTCACTCTCCGGAGTCAGCCAGGAGCTGCGGGGCGGCCTGATTTTCCAGCTCAGCGCCACCTTCGCCGCGGCCGTCCTCTGGCCGCTGGCCGCCTTTCTTTCTTAAGGAGCCCGCCATGCGCCACTTCCGCTACCTCGAAGACGCCGCCATCCTCCGTCTCGACACCGACACGTGCATCGGCTGCGGCAACTGCGCCCTCGTCTGCCCCCATCGCATCTTCGTCCTCAAAGAGGGCAAGGCGGAGATCATCGACCGCGGCGCCTGCATGGAGTGCGGGGCCTGCGCCACCAACTGCCCCGTCGGGGCGATCTACGTCAACCCCGACGACGGCTGCGGTTGCGCTGCCTACATCATCAACAGCTGGATCGCCAAAGTGCGCGGCAAGGTTCCCTCCGGCTGCGGCTGTTAATCCCTAGGCCTCTTCACCGGCCAGGCGGCGCAGGTCCTTCCAGGTGTCGCCGTCGAGGAAGCTGCCTGCGACATTTTGCTCCATCTCGCGGAACAGGGAGAGCGGCATGGCGAAGCTGAACAGGTCGTCCTTGAGCAGTCGCTTGAGATAGAGGCGCGCGGAGATGTCGTTTAAGCCCAGTACCGCCCGCGGCTCGGGGCGCTCCGCTTCCTGGTAGGGATAGATGCCCAGCGACTGGCAGCCGGCGGCGAAGGGAAAGATGACGTTCTCGTTATGGCCGCGGCCGTAGTTGGCAAGCACGGTGAGGGCGGCGATGCGGTCGGCGTCGGCGAGGAAGACCACGGTGCGCAGGTCGTCGACATGCTCGTCGACATCGGCCAGCGGCTTATACACCACATAGGGCGTCGGCACGGTGGTCATCGGCAAAGCGGCGAGGAACCTGCCCACCAGCTCAGGGCTCTTGACGTAGCGCTCGCCATGCATGAAGTGGCCGTAGGCCTCGGGGCGCATATAGGGCTTGACCCGCTCCCCGGCCGCCCTGCCCTCTTCCCAGTGCTCGTTGCCGATGGAGAGGAAGTACTTGAAACACTCCTCGCCGCCGGCGAAGTTGACGTACTGGTTGCCGAAACCGAGCCCGACGCCGCCCCCCGGGCAGCCGATGGTCTTTTCGTCGAAGACGGCGGTCTCGCCTCTCACCACCGCCGCCAGCATGAACATGACGCAGCCCCAGCGGCCTTCGGCGAACTGCCGCGCCTGCGGCGGCTTCTCCTTGGCCCAGACGATGGCCACCGGTTGATGTTGCAGCCGCAGTCGCTGGGCAATGATGCTCTCCATATCTCCTCCCTGGCAAAAAGTCTCGTCGTCACGCCAGCCCTCACTCGGGCTGCCCGCTTTCGTCATCCCAGACCGCCTCGGCTGGCGCGCCGAGGCGGTACTTCTCCATTTTCGCATGCAGCGTCGGCCGCGACACGCCGAGCAACCGCGCCGCCCGCGAGCGATTTCCGCCGCTCATCTCCAGCGCCTCGCCGACCAGCAGCCTGGCCACTTCGTCGATCGCGGCGTCGAAGAGGCGCTCCTGCCCCCCCGAGCGCAGCCGCGACCGCACCCAGCCGGAGAGGTCGCCGGCCGCCGCCACCGGGCCGTTTTTGTGGCCCTCGCCATTGCCGAGGGTGATTTCCTCTTTCTGCAGCGGCGCGCCGCGATTGAAAATGAGGGCCTTCTTGAGGACGTTCTGCAGTTCGCGGATATTGCCCGGCCAGTCGTAGGCCGCCAGCTTCTCCACGGCCTCGGGATGGATTCCCGGGTTGGCTACGCCAAGGTCGGCGGCGAGCCGCCTGAGGAGATAGGCGACGAGAATCGGCAGGTCCTCCATGCGCTCGCGCAGCGGCGGCAAGTCGAGGGTCACCACGCGCAGGCGGTAGTAAAGGTCCTCGCGGAAGGTGCCCGCAGTCACCGCCGCCTCGAGGTCGCGGTTGGTGGCGGCGATGATGCGCACGTCGACGTTGATCGGCTCCTTGCCGCCGAGGCGCTCGATGCTGTTCTCCTGCAGCAGGCGGAGGAACTTGGCCTGGATGGACAGCGGCATGTCGCCGATCTCGTCGAGGAAGACGGTGCCGCCGCGGGCCTGCTCGATCTTGCCGACGCGGCGATGTACCGCCCCGGTGAAGGTGCCCTTCTCGTAGCCGAAAAGTTCGCTCTCGAGGAGCGTCTCGGGGATGGCGACACAGTTGATGACCACGAAAGGCAGCTCGGCGCGGCGCGAATGGTTGTAGATGGCCCGCGCCGCCAGCTCCTTGCCGGTGCCCGACTCGCCACGGACGAGCACCGTGGCGTCGGTGCCCGAGACGCGGCCGATGGCCTTATAGACCTCGAGCATGCGACTGCCGCGACCGACCAGGGCATCGCGGTCGAACTCCGTGCCATCCTCGGGGTTGACCGCCACCGGGGTCGACATGCAGCGCCCGGCGAGCAGGCCCTTGTCGATCAGGGCCAGCATCTGCGGCACGTCGAAGGGCTTGTAGATGTAGTCGTAGGCCCCCTGGCGGATGGCCCCGATGGCCGTTTCAGTAGAGCCGAAGGCGGTGATGATGATCACCGGCAGCTTGGGAAAGTGCTCGTGGATGACGGTGAACACCTCGAGCCCGCTCATGTCGGGCAGGCGGATGTCGAGAACCACCAGGGACGGCGAGAAGGTGTGCACCATGTCGATGCCCTCCCGCCCGCTGAAGGCGTTGGCGGTGCTGTAGCCCTCCTGGGTAAGGATTTTGGCGAAACTCTGGCCGAGCTGGCGGTCGTCGTCAATGATGAGAACGCGGTTCATCGCCCCTCCCCGCCAACGGCAGTTTCATGGTGCACTGCGCGCCGCCTCCCGGCGACGCGCCGATCTCCAGCCGGCCGCGGTGCTCGCGGACGATGCGGGCGACGATGCTCAGCCCGAGGCCCGAGCCCTCTTCCTTGGTGGTGAAGAAGGGGGTGGTCACCTTGTCGAGGAGGGCGTCGGGGATGCCCGGCCCGTTGTCGCACACCGACAGGGTCGCCACCATGCCCAGCTCGCCGTCGTCTTCCAGCCCCTCGACGATGTCGATGGCGCCGCCGCCGGTCATCGCCTCGCAGGCGTTGATGAGCAGGTTGACCAGGGCCTCCTTGATGCGGTCGGCGTCGACGAGCACCGCGTCCAGCTGCGGGCAGGCCTGATGGCGCACCTCGACGCCATAGGACTTGAGGCGGTATTCGAGCAGGGTCAGCACCGAGGCGACGATCTCGCCGAGGCGGCAGGGGGCGAGGCGCAGCTTGGGCGGCCGGGCGAACTCGAGGAAGTTCTGGACGATGCGGTCGATGCGGGTGATCTCGTCGGCGATGACCTGCAAATCCTCGTTCTGCACCTCGCTCAGGCTGAGCGAGCGGGTCAGGGAGAACATGCGCATTTTGATGGAGGTAAAGGGGTTGCGGATGGTATGGGCCACCCCGGCGGCGAGCTCGCCGACCATGGCCAGGCGCTCCACCTGGAGGAGGTGGCGCCGGCTGCGGGCCAGCTCGTCGCTCTTTTCGTCGAACTGACGCATCATGTCGTCGAGGGAGAGCGCCAGCGAGTGCACCTCGTCGCGGCAGTTGTCATCCGGCGCGCCGCCGGTCTTGATGGCCAGGCCACGGAGCGGCTCGAGCAGCTGACGGTAGAGGATGAAGAGAAAGACGGCGCAGAGCAGAAAAAAGAGGCTCAAGCCGCCGATCTGGGCAAGGCGCAGCCTGGCGGTGAGGCGGGCGCCTTCCTCCTGGGCGGCGGCGATGCGCCGCCATTGGGTGTCGCTGAAGCGACGGCATTCCTCGAGCAGGGAAAACAGGATCTCCCGCTGCTTCTCGTGCAGGGTGGAGATGGAACCGGGGCGCGGCCCCTTTTGGTAGCCGGCGATGGCCACGTCCTTGGCGGCGGCATAGTCGCGGAACTTGTCGGCGATGACCCGCAGGCGCTCCTCCTGCTCGCCGCCCGGCTGCAGCTCCCCGGCGGCGAGCAGGTAGCGCTGGAAGATCTCGCGCTGCTGACCGAGGGACTGCAGCCACTTGCCGTCGCCGTCGACGAGATAGTAGGTGAGCAGCCCCTTCTGGTTGGCAAGCGCCAGCTCCATGTCCTGGGCGGTGCGATAGAGTTGGAACTCTTTGTCGACCACCGTGGCCAGCAGGCCGTTCATATGGGTGGCGTACCAGAGGATGGCCACCTCCCCGGCCATGACCAGCAACATCATGGCGGCGAACACGGCAACGATCTTGCCCCTGAGACTTGGTCGCGGCCACTTCATCATCCCCCTCCGTCGACGACTTCGCCAGAATACGCGCCACCTCGAGGCTACCGCATTTTCCCACCAAAGGCAAGCAGGGGGGCATGGCCGCGGAAAAGGCGTCCGACGGCAGGGGGCGGGCCGGTCTATTGCGGATTTTCGAAGAAGATATAGGAGGTCGAGTAGTCGCTGAACTCGAAGTAGACCTTTTTCTCGCCGGGGTCGACGAGGCCGTTGAGGTTGGTGTCGTGGATTCCGTAACCAAAACGGTAAGGCCGGTCTTCTTTGTTGCTGGTGCCGGAAGCGGTGGTCAGCTTGTCGATCTTGAGGAAGCGCTTGACCAGCTTGTCCCCGGCATAAACCTCGAGGACGCCGTCGGTGCCGGTCCAGTTCTGCACTGCCCGGCCGAGCTTGTTCTGGGTCTCCTGGGTGCAGCCGGCAACGAGTACGGCCAGGGCCGCGGCAAAGAGGAGAGGCGTGGTTCTCATGAAGGACTCCTGTGGTTATGGGTGGGAACACGGCCAGCGACGGCTGCGGGCGCTGGCCAGGCGACGGGGACCCTTGACCTGGGGCAGACCGGCTATACGGTGATGCCGGACGGTGGTGAAGTCAATGCGCAAAGCAACGCGGCCGGGGACGAGGCCGCACTCGGTGCTACAGTTTTACAGCGCGTCATGCTACACTGGGGGCATGATGGCCGGAGCGAGGTCACCTCGAGGCCGCCTGCCGTCTTCAACAACGATTTCCTTCGGAGGGGCATGACATGAAGGCACTGGTCAAGGCGAAGCGGGAACAGGGCTTGTGGCTGGAGGAGGTACCCAGGCCCTCGCCCGGCAAAAACGACGTGGTCATCAAGATCCTGCGCACCGCCATCTGCGGCACCGACGTCCATATCTTCAACTGGGACGAGTGGGCCCAGCGCACCATCCCGGTGCCGATGCCCATCGGCCACGAGTTCGTCGGCATCGTCGACGAGATCGGGGACAACGTCCACGACTACAAGCCGGGCGACCTGGTCTCGGGCGAAGGCCACCTCGTCTGCGGTCACTGCCGCAACTGCCTGGCCGGCCGCCGCCACCTGTGCATGAACACCAGCGGCGTCGGCGTCAACCGCCAGGGCGCCTACGCCGAATACCTCGCCATCCCGGTGACCAACGTCTGGTTCTGCGACCCGCACATCCCCCTCGACGTCCTCGCCTGCTTCGACCCCCTCGGCAACGCCGTGCACACCGCCTTGTCCTTCGACATCCTCGGCGAAGACGTGCTCATCACCGGCGCCGGGCCCATCGGCTGCATGGCCGCGGCCATCGCCCGCCATGCCGGGGCGCGCCACGTGGTGGTCACCGACGTCAACCCCTACCGGCTGCAGTTGGCCTCCCGCCTCGGCGCGACGCGCGTCGTCGACGCCAGGCACGAGCCTCTCGCCCAGGTGCAGAAAGAGCTGGGCATGCGGGAGGGCTTCGACGTCGCCATGGAGATGTCCGGCAACCCCGCCGCCCTGCACGACATCCTCGACAATATGTGCCACGGCGGCAAGATCGCCATGCTCGGCATCATCCCCGGCGCCACCGCCATCGACTGGGACAAGGTGATCTTCAACGGCCTGACCATCAAGGGCATCTACGGCCGCGAGATGTACGAGACCTGGTACAAGATGACCGCCATGATCCAGACCGGCCTCGACATCGCCCCGGTGATCACCCATCGCTTCCATTACAGCGACTTCGCCGAGGCCTTCGCGGTGATGCGCTCCGGCCAGTCGGGCAAGGTCATCCTCAACTGGGCGGAAAAGGAGTAGGCCATGGCAATGGAACGACTGAACCGGGCCCTGGAACTGGAACTGGAAGGTCTGCAGCGGGAAGGGCGCGCCAAGCCGCCGGAGCGGGTCATCACCGCCTGCCACCCACCGCAGGGAGACATTGGGCCACGCTACTCCCTCGCCGGGCAGAGCCAGCTCTTTCTGCGCATGAACAGCAATTCCTACCTGTCGCTGTCCAGCCACCCGCAGCTCATCGACAGCGCCGACCGGGCCACCCGCCGGTGCGGCGTCGGCCCCGGGGCGGTGCGCTTCATCGACGGCACCTACAGCCAGCACGTGGCGCTGGAGGAGCGCATCGCCCGCTTCGTCGGCAAGGAGGCGGCGAAGATCTTCAACTCCGCCTATACCGCCAACTGCGGCCTGGCCCTGTCCATCGCCAGCCCGGGCACCTGCTGGGTCGGCGACCAGCTCAACCACAACTCGATCATCCGCGCCATGCGCATCGCCGGGGTGCCGAGCGGCAACAAGGCCATCTACCGGCATAACGACATGGCCGACCTGCGCCGCTGCCTCGACGGCATCGGCGGGGAGGTCACCCGGGTGGTGATCGTCTTCGACGGCATCTTCAGCATGCGCGGCGACCACGCGCCTGTGGCGGACATCGCCAGTCTCGCCGCCCTCCACCATGAGCGCTTCGCCGACGGGGTGATCACCGTGGTCGACGACTCCCACGGCATCGGCGCCTATGGCGCCACCGGCCGCGGCACCAGCGAGTTCTGCGGCGTCCTGCCGGACATCATCGTCGGCACCTTCGGCAAGGCCTTCGGCGTCAACGGCGGCTTCATCGCCGGCAGCCGCACGCTGATCGAGGCGGTGCGGCAGAAGGCCGACACATATATCTACACCAACCCCCTGAGCGTCGCCGACTGCGCCGCCGCCAGCACCGCCATCGACCTCTGCGACGGCGAGGAGGGCAGGCGGCGGCTGGCCAACCTCGCCGAGCGCACCCTGCAGTTCCGCAAGGGCCTTGACGACCTCGGCCTGGAGAGCATTCCCGGGCCGCACCCGGTGGTGCCGCTGCTGGTGCGCGACACCGCCAGGACCCGCGCCCTGGTGGCGCGCCTCTTCGCCGCCGGCATTCTCGTCGTCGGCCTCACCTACCCGGTGGTGCCGAGGGGCGACGAGACCATCCGCTTCCAGATCAACGCCGCCCATACCGAGGCCGATATCCGTCTGGTGCTGGATGTCCTCGCCCGGGAGCTGGCGGCGCTTCCCGCCACGCCGAACGAAAAGGAGCAGACATGACAGAGATCCGCAGAACAGTCGCATCCTGGAAGAGCATCGCCACCATCGAGGGGGCCGGGGTCCATCTGCGCCGCGCCTTCGGCTTCGACAGCCCGGAGCGCACCGACCCCTTCCTCCTTTTCGACGACTTCCGTTCCGACCATCCCTCCCGTTACCAGGCCGGCTTTCCCTGGCACCCGCACCGCGGCATCGACACCATCACCTATATGCTCAAGGGGGAGGTGGAGCACGGCGACAGCCTCGGCAACCGCGGGGTCATCGGCGGCGGCGACGTGCAGTGGATGACCGCCGGCTCCGGCATTATCCACCAGGAGATGCCGCGCGGCGACGACACCGGTGCCATGCATGGCTTCCAGCTGTGGCTCAACCTGCCGCGCGAGGAGAAGATGTGCCACCCCCGCTACCGCACCATCACCGCCGCCGAGGTCCCGCGAGTGTCCCTGCCCGGCGGGGGCACGGCGTGCATCATCAGCGGCCGCGTCGCCGACCGCGTCGGCCCGGTCACCGGGGTGAGCACCGACCCGCAGTACCTCGACATCACCCTGCCGCCGCAGGGGACGCTCTGCCACGCCATCCCCGGCGACTACCGCGCCATGGCCTATGTCATCGCCGGGGCCGGCAGCTTCGGCGCCGATGACGACCGCCTCCATGACAACGCCACCCTGCTGCTCTTCGGCGCGGGCGACCATGTCGCCGCCTCGGCCGGACCTGCGGGGCTGCGCCTGCTCCTCATCGCCGGCCGTCCGCTGCACCAGCCCATCGCCTGGCGCGGGCCGATCGTCATGAACAGCGAAGAGGAACTCGACCTCGCCTTCCGCCAGTACCGCGAAGGCTCGTTCCTCCGCCATGGCCCGCCAAGCGGCGGCTGACCTCTCCCGGCGGCTACGGCTGCCAGGGAGCGCTCCCCCGACCAGCGCCAGCGACGCATGGTGCGCGCAGTGCCGCCGGCTGCGACGGGCGGGCCACGCCCCTCTCCTGGCCAGGCTTGACAAAGGCGGGGCCGACCGATTACCTTCGCCGAGACCTGCCACCCCCTCCGGCGCCATGAAGCCGGGTGCCTGATGCCCGCCCCCACTCGAGGTCCCATGTTCCAGCCAGCCTGCCGCCCCATCCTCATCGGCTCCCTGCCGCTTGCCGACCATGGCGCGGCGATGCGGCTCATCGCCCGGTACTGCGCGGAGATCCCCCTCTGGCCGCAACTGCCGCGGCTCTCCGGGGAAGGCATGGTGCGCCAGTTCCTCGACGGCTTCCCCGGCCTGCGCGACGAACACGGCCGAACCTTTATCGAGAGCGACGAGGCCGGCTTCGCTGCGGAGATGGCCCTCTTCTACGACGACGCCCTGGCCGTTGAGGGCGACCCGACCAGTTCCATGCCGGAGCGTTTCCATCTCTCCCGCCATACCGCCGCCGGCTTTTACGTCTTCCTCGAATACCTCGCTGGCAGCCCCGGAGAGAGCTATGCCGTCAAAGGGCAGATCACCGGCCCGGTGACCGTCGGCGTCGGCATCAGCGACCAGCAGGGCCGCGCCATCCTCCACGACGACAACCTGCGCGACATGCTGGTGCGCCACCTCGCCGCCAAGGCCGCCTGGCAGGTGAGGCAGCTCCTCCCCCACGCGCGAGCGGTGGCGCCGATCATCTTCGTCGACGAACCCGGCCTGGTTGGTTTCGGCTCGAGCGGCTTCGCCGGAGTCAGCCGCGAAACCGCGGTCGACACCACCAGCATCCTGCTTGCGGCGATCAAGGAAGCTGGCGGCCTCGCCGGCCTGCATATCTGCGCCAACGGCGACTGGGGCCCGGCCCTGACCTCGCCGGTGGACATCATCAGCTTCGACGCCTACAGCTACTTCGACAACTTCCTCCTCTTCCGCGAGGAGCTGTGCCGTTTCCTCTCCCGCGGCGGCGTGCTCGCCTGGGGCATCGTCCCCACCGGCAACCCGCAGGCGGTGGCCGAGGAATCGGCCGAGACCCTCTTCCAGCGCTGGCGCGAGCAGCTCGACCGCCTGGCCTCCTTTGGCTTCGCCCGGGAGCGCCTGGCGGCGCAGACCCTTATCGCCCCGTCCTGCGGCACCGGTTCCCTGACCGCCCCCCTGGCGGAAAAGGTCCTTGCCATGACCGCCGCCGTATCGCGCCTTGCCCGGGAGCGATTTTTCCCACCCACCCCAACCCCCAACGGAGACACCCCGCAATGACCCTCATCGGCAAGACCCCGTCCGCCTACGACTACCCGCTGCTCATCAAGAACCTCTTCCTCGCCCCGGTGGTCGACAATCCCCAGCAGGAGATCGTCTACCGCGACCAGACGCGCATGACCTACCAGGACTTCCGCAGCCGGGTGCACCGCCTCGCCGGCGCCCTCGCCGGCCTCGGGGTCAAGCCGGGCGACACGGTGGCGGTCATGGACTGGGACAGCCACCGCTATCTCGAGTGCTACTTCGCCGTGCCGATGCTCGGCGCAGTGCTGCACACCGTCAATATCCGCCTCTCCCCGGAGCAGATCCTCTACACCATCGACCACGCCGAGGACGACGTGCTGCTCGTCAACGCCGAGTTCCTGCCCATCGTCGAGCAGATCAGGGGCCGCATCGACACGGTCAAGAAGTTCGTGCTCCTCTGCGACGAGGAACAACGCCCGTCGACCTCCCTGCCCCTGGCCGGGGAATACGAGGAGCTCCTCGCCGCCGCCGCGCCGGCCTTCCCCTTCGCCGACTTCGACGAGAACACCCGCGCCACCACCTTCTACACCACCGGCACCACCGGCATGCCCAAGGGAGTCTACTTCAGCCACCGCCAGCTGGTGCTGCACACCCTCGGCACCCTCACCGCCCTCGGCACCACCGCCTCCCAGGGGCGGCTGCACCAGGGCGACGTCTACATGCCCATCACGCCGATGTTCCATGTCCACGCCTGGGGCTTCCCCTACATCGCCACCAGCCTCGGCGTCAAGCAGGTCTATCCCGGCCGCTACCTGCCCAACACCCTGCTGCAGCTCATTGCCAGGGAGGGGGTGACCTTCTCGCACTGCGTACCGACAATTCTCCACATGCTCATGGCCAGCCCGGAATATGCCGCCACCGACCTGTCGCGCTGGAAGGTGGTCATCGGCGGGGCCGCCCTGCCCAAGAAGATGTGCCGGGCGGGCCTGGACAAGGGCATCGATATCTTCTCCGGCTACGGCATGTCCGAGACCTGCCCGGTGCTCACCCTGGCCCATGTCGACCGCCCCGGCCTGAGCCGCGACGAGGAGGTGGAGATCCGCTGCAAGACCGGCCGCCCGCTGCCCCTGGTGCAGCTGCGCGTCGTCGACGAGAACATGAGCGAGGTGCCCCGCGACGGCGAGACCGTCGGCGAGCTGGTCGGGCGGGCGCCATGGCTGACCCAGGGCTACTGGAAGGATGGCCGCAACTCGGAGAACCTGTGGCGGGAGGGCTACCTCCATACCGGCGATGTCGCCCGCATCGAGGAGAGTGGCTACATCACCATCACCGACCGCATCAAGGATGTCATCAAGGTCGGCGGCGAGTGGCTGTCGTCACTGGAGCTGGAGGATATCCTCAACCTTCATCCGGCAGTCAGCGAAGTGGCGGTCATCGGCATGACCGACGACAAGTGGGGGGAGAAGCCGCTTGCCCTGATCAAGCTCAGAGAGGGGCTGGAGGAGCCGCCGCAGAAGGAGATGATCAACCATGTCAAGGCCTTCATCGACAAGGGCCTGATGAGCAAGCTCGCCCTGCTGCTGCAGGTGCGCTATGTGTCTGCCATTGCCAAGACCAGCGTCGGCAAGATCGACAAGAAGGTGCTGCGCGAGCAGCAGCCCGGCTGAGCGCGGGGGGCGGCGGCAGAGGGCCCATGTGACCGCTCTGCCGCCGGAAGGTGGCGGGGGATCAGTCGACCTTGACGAAGATCTTCTGCAAGGCACCGCAGACCGGACATTTTTCCGGGGCCTTGCCGACTTCGATATAGCCGCATACCGGACAGAGATAGAAGTCTCCGGTGGCCATGTCGCGACCGGCCTTGACGGCCTCGAGGGCTTCCTTGTAGATGCGGGCGTGCACTGCCTCGGCGTCGACGGCGAACTTGAACATCGTCTTGGCCTTATGGCCGTCGCTCTCGGCGAGCTGCACCATCGGCGGATACATCTCGGTGAACTCGTAGGTCTCGCCGTCGATGGCCGACTGCAGGTTCTCGGCTGTGGTGTGGATCATCTCCAGGGCCTTGAGATGGCCCTCGGCATGGATGCGCTCCGCCTCGGCGGTGGTGCGAAAGAGCTTGGCGATATTGACGAAACCGTCTTTTTCCGCCTTCTTGGCAAAGGCACGGTATTTCTGGTTGGCCTGGCTCTCGCCGGCGAAGGCTTCCTTGAGATTGTCGGTGGTCGATGCCATTGTTCCTCCTTGAGTGGTTGGTGATGGTGATGTTCCCAGGGCGGCAAGCCGCCCTTGACACAAATTCCCGCTAATAATAATTCTTCCTATGTAAAAGGCAAGAAGTAAATGCAAAAAAGACCGCACCTCCCGCCGACCTCCTTCCGCGACGGCATCGGGGGAGGCCCTCCCCGCCACGACACCCCTCCCCTCGCTCCGCAGCCACCGAAAGATGTATCTGTCCACAACCTCCCGCGGCGACACACACTTTCCGCGTAAAGCGTGCACAAGGCTGCCAGGGAGCGCCACATCCACCCTTGGCAAGGGGCTCTCGACGGAAAAGTCGCCTCGCGGTAAGCGCCCTGCACCATCATCGCTTGCCTCCAGCCGCTGGTGAGGGTAGCATGACGGGGTGACGTACAGAGCGGCTCATCCGATGGTCACTTCAGCAAAAGGAGGAATTCCCATGTCGAAATGCACCTTGTCCCGTCTGGCGGCTCCCCTGTTGTTCTCTACCCTGCTCCTCTTCACAGCTCCGGCGATGGGCGATGAGGCCGGCGACATCGAAAAAGCCCTGCGCCTTGCCGAGAAGGTCATCTTCGCCGGCGACAGCGAGCAGGGGTCGGCAATGCTCGCCGAGATCGGCGTCAAGCTCGAACAGCTGCAGCAGAGCGACCCCGGCAACCGCAAGCTGGTGACCATCAACAGCAAGTTCAAGCAGCTGCAGCGTAAGGTCGACCAGAAGATGGCGGTGGCCGCGCCGCCATCGACAGAGGGCAAGGAGGAGGCCCGGCAGAAAGCGCAGGAGATCGAAAAGTGGCGCAAGACCTTCTGGTCCTTCACCACCCCGCGCGAGGAAAAATACCTCGGCGCCCACCCGGAGATGCTGAACGAGGCCAGGGAGACGCTACGCCAGTTCGAGACCGTGGCCTTCCCTGCCGGCCCGCCGCCGGAGCTGCAGGATGCCCTCAAGTCGTTGAAGAATGCCGTCGCCCACGCCGAGGCGGAAAAGGGCGCGGCAGATATCGATGGCACATGGCTGCCGCGCATCAAGCCGCTCATCACCCCCAACGATCCGGCCTATCTGAGCCCCTCCGGGCCGATCTCGCCGAAGAGCGAGGACATCGCCCGCATGGACGAAAGCCTCGAGAAAGGCAAGGCCCTGCTGCGCGAATACGAGCAGGCGTTCCCCGGCGGCCAGTCGACCCACTTCCTCAACCAGGCGATTGACGACTTGCGCCGCGCCGTCAAAGGCTACACGCAGGGCCGGCAGCGGTCCACCGACAACCAGGTCGGCGAGCTGCGCGATCTGCTGCAGCGCGGCCAGAAGGTGCTGGCGAAAAACCAGACCCCGGCCCCCGGGGACAGCACCGTCTTTGTCGTCAACGGCAGCGACATGCAGGAAATGGAAGGCAAGCTGGCGGCGATCAAGACCATCCCCGCCATCGACCCCGCCACCCTCGCCGGGCTGGAAAAAGACCTCCAGGCCCTCAAGGCCGAGGACAGCCGCTGGCGGGAGAAGAAGACCGCCCTCGACAACGCCCCGCGCCCCTTCCCGGCGGCGGGCATGACCAGTCAGTCCCTGGAGAAGGAGATGCTGGCCATCCTCAAGGACCGCGGCATCGGTCCGGTGGAGAAGCTGGTGATCGTCGACAAGGACTGGTGGGTGCAGCAGGGAGAGTTCCGCTATGTCAAGGCGGCCGCCCTGCAGAAGGATGGCGAGGGCCCCTTCTTCAGCCATGTCACCTTCCGCCAGATGCAGACCCTCTCCGGCTACGGTCCCACCGAGCTGTGGGAGCAGGGCAAGAAGTACCGTATCGCCCCCTGATCAAAAGTTTTTTCAAGGAACGCCCCATGGAACTCCCCCCCCTGCGCCTCAAGCCCCACGAGGAAAGGCGCCTGGCCTCCGGCCACCTGTGGATCTACAGCAACGAGGTGGACAACGACGCCAGCCCCCTGTCCTCCTTCACCCCCGGCGCGCAGGTGCGGGTGGAGAGCCATGGCGGCAAGGTCCTCGGCGCGGCCTACGTCAACCCCCACTCGCTTATCTGCGCCCGCCTCTACGCCCGCGAGGCGGTCCCCCTCGACGGTTCGCTGCTGATGCGGCGCCTTCGCCAGGCGCTCGAGCTGCGCCAGCGCCTCTTCGACCAGCCCTGCTACCGCCTCGTCCATGGCGAGGGCGACCTCCTGCCCGGCCTGGTCGTCGACCGCTATGGCGACCACCTGGCGGTGCAGCTCAACAGCGCCGGCATGGACCGGCTGGGTGACGAGGTGGTGGCGGCACTGGTCAGCCTGCTGGCGCCGCGGTCGATCCTCTTGCGCAACGACAGCGCGGTAAGGACCCTCGAGGGGCTGGAGCGTTTCGTCGCGCCCGCCCACGGCGAGCCGCCGGCGGAGGTCGAGGTGGTGGAGAACGGGGTGAGTTTCGTTGCGCCGCTGGGCGAGGGGCAGAAGACCGGCTGGTTCTATGACCAGCGGCCGAACCGGCGCTGGCTGAAGGGGCTCGTTGCCGGGAAAACGGTTCTCGACGTCTTCAGTTATGTCGGCGCCTTCGCGGTGACCGCTGCGGCCTTTGGCGCCGAGCGGGTAACGGCGGTGGACGCCTCGGCGGCGGCCTTGACCGTCGCCGAGGAAAACGCCCGCCGCAATGGGGCCGAGGAGCGCTTCGAGGGCTTGATCGGCGATGCCTTCGAGGTGCTGCGCGGGCTGCGCGAGGAGGGGCGGCGCTTCGACCTGGTGGTGGTCGACCCGCCCGCCTTCATCAAGAAGAAAAAGGATTATCGCCAGGGACGCCAGGCCTACCAGCGCATCAACGAGCTCGCCCTGCGGCTGCTCGCCACGGACGGCCTGCTGCTTTCCGCCTCCTGCTCCATGCACCTCGGCCGCGACGACCTCCCCGAGCTGCTGCAGCATGGCGCGGCGCGCCAGGGGCTGCATTTGCGGCTGCTCCGCGAGGGCATGCAGGGCCCGGACCACCCGGTGCACCCGGCCATCCCCGAGACCCGCTACCTCAAGGCGGTGCTCGTCCAGGCGGGGCCCTGGTAGGCCCCGCATTCGTTCACGGATTGAGCTGGAAGGTGCCGGCGGCGACCTCGGCGTCGATCTCCTTCAAGGCGCGGCGCATCTGCTTGAGCGCCTGGGTGATGCGGTTTTCGTTCTCCACCAGGGCGAGGCGCAGGTAACCGTCGCCCTCGACGCCGAAGCCGGCCCCGGGGGCCACCGCCACATTGGCCCGCTCCATCATCTCCACTGAAAAGCGGATCGAGCCCATGCGGATATAGGGCTCGGGGATCCTCACCCAGAGGAACATCCCCGCCTTGGGCACTTCCACCTCCCAGCCCATCTTGCTCAGGCCGTCGCAGAGCACGTCGCGGCGCCGCTGGTAGACGGCGACCTGCTCGGCGATGTTGTCGTCGCAGTCGCGCATGGCGACGATGCCCGCCACCTGGATGGCGGAGAAGATGCCGTAGTCGTAGTAGCCCTTGATCTTGGAGAGGCCGCCGATCATCTCGCGGTTGCCGACGCAGTAGCCGAGACGCCAGCCCGCCATGTTGTAGGACTTGGAGAAGGAGCTGAACTCCACCCCCACCTCCAGGGCCCCGGGGGCCTGGAGGAAGCTGGGGGCGACGACGCCGTCGTAGGTGATCTTGCCGTAGGCGAAGTCGTTGATGACCATGAAGTTGTATTTCCGCGCCAGCTTGACCACTTCGACGAAGAAATCCTGCGAGACCAGGGCGCCGGTGGGATTGTGGGGGTAGTTGAGCATGAGCAGTTTCGGCGGCGGGTAGAGCGAGTTGCACATGCCGACGATCTGCGCCAGCATGCCCTCTTCGGAGCTCAAGGGGAAGCGCAGCACGTTGGCCCCGGCGATGACCGCGGCGTAGACATGAATGGGAAAGGCCGGGGCCGGGGTGAGCACCGTGTCGCCCGGCCCGAGCAGGGCCAGGCAGAGGTGGGAAATGCCCTCCTTGGAGCCGATGGTGCAGATGACGTCGTCCTCGCCGTTGAGCTCCACCTGGTAGTTGCGGCGGTAGTAGAGGGCGATCTCGCGTTTGAGGTTTTTCATGCCGCCGGCCACCGGGTAGCGGTGCGCCTTGGGGTCGACCGCCACCTCGCAGAGCTTGTCGGTCACCGGGCCGGGAGTGGGATCTACGGGATTGCCCATGCCGAGGTCGATGACGTCATCACCCTTCCAGCGCTTTTCCATCTTCATCTTGTTGATCATGCCGAAGAGATACGGCGGCAACTGCTTCATGCGCTCGGCGAAGCGGATCGTGACCTGTTCTTCCATATGCGTTCCTCTGTGTCTGCGGCCTGCGGGGTGATAGGTGAAAAAACTGCCAGGCCGCTATGGTAACATCGAACGCGGCCCTTGCCAAGCGGCCTCGACGGTCTCGCCGCAAATGGCCGCCTCCGGGAGGGCGCAGCCCTGACGCAGCCCGGCCAGGGCCAGACGGCGGCGCAGTTCCCCGGAAAGGGCGGCCGCATGGAGGTGCCAGCGCGGGGCGAGGAGGTCGGCGGGATGGGCGGCGGCCCACAGCCGGTGTATCACCACCCTCTCGGGAATGATTGGCAGCAGGGTCAGGAGTAGTTCGAGGTAGCCCTCGCAGGTGAAGGTCGCCACCCGGCCCTGCCGCCACCACTCGGCGAGGGTGGTGGCGCGCAGCACCTGGAGGTGGTGAATCTTGAGATCGTCGATGCCCAGGGCGCAGACGCTGGCCACCGAGACACGCATCTCCTCGGCGCTCTCCCCGGGGATGCCTAAAATGAGATGGGCGCCGGCGCGCAGTGCCGGGAACTCTCTGATGCGGCCGACGGCGGCGGTAAAAGCGGCGTAGTCGTGGTTGCGGTTGAGCAGCGCCAGGCTCCGCTCGTGGACGCTCTGCAGGCCGAGTTCCACCAGGCACTCCTTACCATGGCGGCGTAGAAGGAGATCGAGCGCGGCGAGCAGCCGTCCCGGGAGGAAATCGGGGCGGGTGGAGAGGATGAGACCGCGGCAGTCGTCGGCCTGCAGCAGGGTGTCGAGCAGAGGGAACAGCCGCGACGCATCCAGGGCGGTGCAGGTCTCCTGCTGCAGGTAGGCGAAGTAGGTGGCAAAGCGACCGCTGAGCTGCTCCCGTCCGCGGCGGAGCTGGGCGGCGACATCGCCGCCAGGGGCGAGGGACGTGGCGGTGAAGGCTGCGGGTCGGCAGTAGACACAGCCGCCATGTCGCCGGTTGGGGCAGACGACGCCGACATCCAAGGGGATCTTGCCCACCGCAGCGCCGAACCGCCGGCGGCAATAATGGCTGAAGGTATGGACGAGGGGTGAGCCCTCGTGCTGAAGATAGTCGACGGCGCTCGTCAATCGTGGACGTAGAGCTCGTCGATCTCGTCCCACTCTCCGGGATCACCGGCACGCAGCAGGAGGAGTTTTTTAAAATAGAAGAGGAGCACGGTAATATGTTGCAGCCGCTGGTCGTCGCAGGAGAGCCGCTGGTCGACCCCGCCGAGGATGCACACCTGAGCCTCGGGGAAGCTGGCGAGGCGCTCTATCTCCTTCTCCAGGCCCTCCTTGCGCAGACGCAGGAATGTGGCGGCGTCGACTACCACCGGCGGCGCGAAGTTGAGGCCGACGAGGCGAACGGCGACCTCTTCGACATGCTCCGGCGAACTCGGGTCCTCTACAGCGGCGGCCTCGTCGCGCAGGGCGTCGAGCCGTTCCGCGAAGAGTTCGTTCTCTTTCATGGCCGCTATTCCTGCCGCACTTTGAGCGTCACCAGACAGCTCTCCAGTGAACGTTTCGGCACATGATGAACCCCGTGCTCATCACGCCAGTAGCGGATGTCCTCGTCATCGCGGCACTCCTCGAGGATCACCGTCTCGCGGGGCTTGCCAAGGGCAACCAGCAGCGACAGGGAAAGGTGTTCGGGCAGTTCGAAGAGTTCGGCCAGTCTGGGGCTGAAAGCGCCGATGCGGCAGCCACCGATGCGCTTCTCCATGGCCCCGAGCAAGAGGTTCTGGGTCGCCACACCGAGGTCGAACTGCGCCTCCGCCGGCGAGCCGCGCAGCCATTTCTTATTAAGCAGGCAGAGCACGTAGGCACTGGGGCGCTCCCCCTCGGCCGGTCCGGCCCAGTCGGTCAGATAGGCCGCCCAGGCGAGGTGGGGGAAGATTTTCGCGCAGAGTTCCGGGGTGTTGACCACCATGTACTGCCAGGGCTGGCCGTTGCGAGCCGAGCCCCCGAGACGGGCGAGGTCGACGAGTTCGTGAAGGACTGCCGTACTGATCGCTTCCTTCTGCGCAAAGCGCCTGAAAGTCCTGGTTTTTGCGATAATTTCCTGCATGATGCACCGTTGGCGGAGGGGGGTGTGGCGAAAGTGACAAGAATTTCCAGCTATTGTACCATCCACACACGCTCCTCCGCCAGTACATTCACACCAGCCGCAGGGGGAAACGACACCCTCCTCTCACGACCGGCTTCCCCGTGCCCCTTTGCCAGGACTGAAGCCCCTTAAATGGCGGCCTTTCCCGCGGCGGTGATGCCGTATTTGCAGCGCACCGGGCTGTCCACCAGGCCTTGCTTCTTCAAGGCGGCGATCTCGTTGCTGATCACTTTCTTGTCGAGACCGGTGTTCTCGACAATCTCCTTGGTGCCACAGGGGCCGCCGATCTTCACCAGCGCCTCGAGAATCGCCTTGCCCTTCTCCCCGGCCGAAGCCTTGTCAACCTTGGCGCTGCCGCAGCCACATCCACATCCACTCATCGTCTTCTCCTCATTGTCCTTGCTGTTTGCGACACTCCGGGCAGATACCGAGCAACTCCAGGCGACAGCCGGTCACCGTGTAGCCGGGCACCTGCGGCAGGGTGTCGATGTTGATCCCGTGGCGGTCAAGCTCGAAATTGTCGACGCGATGGCAGACGACGCAATAGATATGGTCGTGCTCTTCGGGGTCGTAGTCGAAGCGCTTCTGCCGGCCGCTGATCTCGAGCTTGCCGATGATCCCCGCCTCGGAGAGGATCTCCAGATTACGGTATACCGTGGCCAGGCTGATGCGCGGCATGATCTTCTTGACGAGATCGTAGAGCTCGTCGGCAGTGAGGTGCCGTCCGCTCTGGCGCAGCTCCCGGAGAATGATCTCCCGCTGGTTGGTCATCCGCAACTGCATGCTTCCCGTCCTTGTAGGAATTTTTACCAAATGTAAGTAGTTCTCTTTTGCTGGTCAAGAACTATTTACTTGGCAGCCGTTCCCACAGAGGACGAGGCCCCATGAAGGGGCGAAGGCGGAACTCTCCCCTCCGGCCTTACTCTTTCTTGTGCTTGGCCATCTCCTTTTTGAACTTGGCCTCGAGATCGGCGAAGAGGTCCTGGCGTTTTCTGGCCATTTCCGCCTGGATGGCGGCGACCTTCTCGTCGACGTTTTTCTTCTCCGACTGGAACCTGGCCAGTTCCTTGGCGAGGCTGTTTTCCTCGACTGCGGTGCGCGGCAGCTCTTCGATGGCGAGATGATTGGCCACCGCCAGCTTGACCGTGAAGGGGTCGGCGAGGGCCTCGACGATCCCCGCCTTGCTGAGGCGGCGACAGATGGTGTGCGCCATTTCTACCGAGAGATCGAGCATCTCCGCCACCTCCTCGATGGCGGGCGGACATCCGCCGCGGTGCTGCAGCACGCGTACGGCGGCGACAAAAAGATGGGCTTCGCTGTAGGCATCCATAGGGTATCCTTTCGGCTGGACATGCGATATGCCGCGGCGGTCTGCTGGCCCCGCTTTCGATGCACCGCCGCGGCCGGGCAGGCGGGATTATCGCTTCTTTGCCGTCGCCATTGCAAGGGCATATCGCACGGCGATGACGATTTTCGCCAACTTCACCATGCTTTTCCGCCAGCCTGTGATAAAATGAAGATCAGCGCATTTTTTGGAGGTGTTCCCGATGCACAGCGATAACCATCGCCTCTTCTCCGCCCGCCGCCTCGTCCTCTTCGAGATGGGCGCCTTCCTCGTCTTCATCTGCTTCATCTGGGTGAGCGAGTTCGTCGACCTCCCCCACCGCTTCCTCGGCGCCGCCCCCAGCCCGATCAACTGGCGCGAATCCCTCTTCGAGACCCTGATGATCCTTCCTCTGGCGCTGGTGGTCGTCTCGTTCACCAGAAAGGTCATCGAGCGCATGCGCTACCTCGAGGGTCTGCTACGCGTCTGTTCGCATTGCCGGAAGGTGGCCGACGAAGATGGCCAGTGGCAGGAACTCGAGGGCTTCATCCAGAAGCGCTCCGACGCGCGCTTTACCCACGGCCTCTGCCCGACCTGCGCCATGAAGCTCTACCCCGAGGTCTTCGGCAAGGACGGGGCTGGGGATGGGGAAAAGGAGGCAGCGTGACTCAGTGCGGCCCGTTGGCTTGGCGCAGCGTGCCGTCCTCGTTGTACAGATCAGGATAGAGCCGCCTGGCGCAGGTCGGGCAGACGCCGTGGGAGAACCTGGCCTCGGAGCGGTTGTGGATATAGGTCTCGAGCGGTTGCCAGGAGCCGCCTTCGTCGCGGATCTTCTTGCACGAGGCGCAGATGGGGAGGAAGCCCTCGAGGAACTTGAGGTGGCGGAACACCGCCCTGGTGTAGGAAATCAGCCCCCAGGCAAGGGGGAGGATGACGGCCGTCTCGAACAGCGACTCGCGCCAGTTGATCGGCGTCGCTTCGGCGTTGAAGAGATGATGGGGCAGGTCGAAGATCTCGTCGAGCCAGATCAGGGCGATGATCAAGGCGAAGCCGAGCACCTCGGAGAGCAGCACCCTGCGCAGGACGAGTTCCTTGGCGATCTTTCCCATGGCCACCTCCAGTGGAAGACGGGAACGGTGCGGGTATGGCAGCCGTCCGGGGCGAATCCGCCACCTTTCAGTGGGCGGCGAGACAGGCCTCGCCCAGTGCAGCCTGCCGATAGTAGTTGTCGGCGGCCCCGTTGGAACGATTCTGCTGGTAATGGCCGAACCAGGTCTCGACATCCTCGTAGTGCTGGACGATCTGGCGGATGAGCTCCATGGGGCTGCCGCTCACCACCACGTCATAGAGGCTGGGGTCATAGGCCTCCTTGCCGAAGAGGAAGCGTGTCCAGGCGGTGGCCTTGCGGTCATGCTGGCGCACCACCTCCCGCGCCGCCACAGGGGAGAAGCCTTCCTGGCGCATGGCTCGCTGCACGCGGCGCTCTTCGTCGTCGACCACCAGCACCTTGATGACCCGGGCCAGCTGCGGGTCGAGCAGCGAGGTGTGCAGACCGAAGAACATGCGCCGCCCCGAGAAAAGCCGCCGCTGCGTGGCCAGGGTGCGTCTCGCCAGGTCGACGAAGATCTCCTTTTCGAAGGAGTTGCCCTGCGGCTGCCGTGCCGAGCCGAAGATCATGCGGCGCAGGGTCTTGACGGAGATGCTGAACCTCGCGGAGATATCGGCGAAGAGCATCTCGTCGGTATAGATCTTGAGGCGCAGGGCAGCGGACAATTCGCCCACCAGCAGGGCGCCCTCGGTATAGGAGCAGGGGAACAGGGCTATCGATCGCATGGTCATCCTCCTCGTGCACTCGCCGTGAAAAAGCGATAGGGCTCAGGCACTTCAATTGCAAAGCCCATGCCAGTGCCGGAAAGGGGAGCCGCCCCGCTGACGGCCACCCAGGGCGCAACCCGCCGCGCAAAGGCGAGGGGCGCCCCCGGGGCATGTGACGGCGATGAGGCTGTCAGCTTCCTTTACACTATGGTAAGGTGGCGGACAGTGCACCATGCGTACCAGCCGGAAAGAGCCTGTCCGCCGACACCCATCCCGCACCCATGGAGCCATGAACAGCCACTACCGACAAGTCAACCCATGCTTTTCAGGCCTCCTCCTCGCCCTGACGCTGCTCCTCGCCCAGGCCACGGCGGCCATCGCCGAGCCGATTCGCATCGGCGTCCTCGCCATTCGTGGTGCGGAACAGTGCCTGAAGAGCTGGTCGCCGACGGCTGACTATCTCACCGCGCATATCCCCGGCGAAACCTTCGTCATCGTCCCCCTGACCCACGAGCAGGTGGCGGAGACCGTGGGCCGCGGCGAGGTCGACTTCCTGCTCACCAACTCCTCTATCTACGTCGAGCTCGAGCAGCGCTACGGCATCAACCGCATCGCCACCCTCAAGGAATCTCGGCTCGGCCGCACCTATTCGCAATACGGCGGGGTCATCTTCCGCCGCCGCGACCGCAGCGGCATGGATAGCCTCGCCGACCTGCGCGGCAAGAGCTTCATGGCGGTCTCCGAGGATTCCCTCGGCGGCTGGCGCATGGCCTGGCGGGAACTGGCCGAGCAGGGCGTCGACCCCTACCGCGACTTCCGCTCGCTGACCTTCGGCGACACCCACGACAAGGTGGTCCTGGCGGTGCGCGACGGCCTGGTCGACGCCGGCACGGTGCGCACCAACACCCTCGAGGAACTGAGCGCCGAGGGGCGCATCAACCTTGAGGATTTCTTTGTCTTTCAGCGCCCCGGGGAGGGCAACCGCCCCACCCCCTACCTGTGCAGCACCCGCGAGTACCCCGACTGGCCGATAGCCAAGGTCGCCGACACCCCGCATGAACTGGCCGAGAAGGTGGCCATCGCCCTGATGCAGATGGAGGCCTCCTCCCCCGCGGCCCAGGCCGCCGGCTGCGCCGGCTGGACCATCCCCCTCAACTACCAGCCGGTCCAGGAGCTGCTCATGGCCCTACGCCTCGGCCCCTACAAGGATCTCGGCAAGATCACCCTGGCCGACCTGGTGCGCAACTACGGGCCGTGGCTGCTGGTGGCGCTGGTCTTCTTCTGCAGCCACCTCGCCTTCACCATCCTCATCCTGCGCCTCAACCGCAGCATCAAGGCCTCGCACCTCTCCCTGTCGGCGGAGATCGAGATGCACAAGAAGCTCGATCGCGATCTCGAACAGGCCAAGCAGATGGCCGAGGCGGCGACGCTGGCCAAAAGCCGCTTTCTCGCCAATATGAGCCACGAGATCAGGACGCCGATGAACGGCATCATCGCCGCCACCGATCTCGCCCTGGCCGAAAAGCTTTCCCCGGAGGTCGAGCACTACCTGCAGATCGTGCAGAACTCCTCCTACGCCTTACTCGGCATCATCAACGACATCCTCGATTTCTCCAAGATCGAAGCCGGCCAGCTGGAGCTCAAGGCACGGCTCTTCCGCCTCGACGAGATGTTCGACCGGGTCATGGACATCTTCATCAACCAGGCGGCGGAAAAGGACATCGAGCTGCTCCTCGACATCGACGCCGCCACGCCGCGCGTGCTGCGCGGCGATTCCCTGCGGCTGCAGCAGATCCTCACCAACCTCGTCGGCAACTCCATCAAGTTCACCGGCCCCGGCGGGCTGATCCTCGTCGGGGTGACCATCGACGACGATGCCGCGGGGCTCTCCGGCGCTGAGGTGGTGCTCCGCTTCCACGTCAGGGACACCGGCGCCGGCATCGCCCCGCAGTACCTGCCGCTGCTCTTCGAGCCCTTCACCCAGGGGGACTCTTCATCGACCCGCAAATACGAGGGAACCGGCCTCGGGCTGAGCATCTGCAAGCGCTTCGTCACCATGATGCACGGCGAAATCTGGGTGGAAAGCGTCCTTGGCCATGGCTCGACCTTCACCTTCACCGTGCACCTGGAAAAGGGCGACGACCGCAGCCTCTCCCCATACGTCTTTCCCCCGGACCTCCAGGGGCTCAGGGTGCTGGTGGTCGACGACAGCCGCGACAGCCGCGAGATCATGGAAAAAATGCTGGTTTCCCTGGGATTTGCCGTCGACCAGGTGGCCTCGGGGGAAGAGGCTCTGCAGCGGCTGACCGGCGGCGAGGGGCAGGAGGCGGTGGGCCTGGTGCTCATCGACTGGAAGATGGCCGGCCTGGACGGCATCGAGACCTCGCGGCAGATCCGGGAGGAACTCGGTCTGACCATGCCGATCATCATGATGACCGCCTTCGCCCGCGAGGTGCACCGCTCCACCGCAGAACGGGTGGGCATCAACGGGTTCCTCACCAAGCCGATCTTCCAGTCGACCCTCTTCGACGCCATCATGGACGCCTTCGGCAAAACCCGTGGCAGCCAGACCCGCGGCAGGATGGCCCTGACCACCAAGGCCTCGATGTACAAGAAGCAGATGCGCGGCCGCAAGATCCTGGTGGTAGACGACAACCCCACCAACCAGGAGGTGGCGCAGGCCATCCTCAAGAGCGCCGGCATCCATGTCACCGCCGCCGCCAACGGTCTCGAGGCGGTGGAGCGGGTGGCCGGCGAACCCTTCGATGCGGTACTGATGGACGTGCAGATGCCGAAAATGAACGGCTACGAGGCGACCAGGCGCATCCGCCAGCTGCCCGGCGGGGAAAGCCTGCCGATCATCGCCATGACCGCCCACGCCCTCAAGGGCGACGAGGAAAAATGCCTCGAAGCGGGCATGAACGGCTATATCGCCAAGCCGATCAACCAGGACCGCCTCTTCGTCACCCTGTGGCGCAACCTCGCCGCCCACAGCCCTGTGCAGGGCGAGGACAGCTCCAGCAAAGGGGCGCTCGACGTGGACGAGGCCACAGCGGGGGGCGCCGGCGAGGCCGGGGAAATTGCCGCCGAGGCCGAGGGACTCCCCCTGCTGGCCGGGATCGATGTCTGCGGCGTGTTGCAGGCGACCGGCATCACCTGGAGCACTTTGCAGAACATTCTCGAGGGGTTCCGCCGCGACAACCTGGAGACGGCCAGGCGCATCCGCCGCGCCCGGGAAGACGGCGACCGCGACGGCCTGCGCCACCTCGCCCACAGCCTCAAGGGCAGCGCCGGCAATATCGGCGCCGGTGCCTTACGCCAGGCCGCGGCCGATCTCGAGGAGGGCTGCGCCAGCCTTGCCGCGGAAGAACTCGGCCGACTCGCCGAGACGCTTTGCGCCGAGGTACAGCGGGTGGTAACCCTCCTCACCGCCATGCCCCCCGCCATCTGCCCCGAGCCGACCTGCCGGCCGCGCGGCACAGACGTGGGCGAGCTGCTCGCCGGCCTCGCCGAGGCCATCGACCGTGCCGACCCCGAGGAGATCGGCAAGATCAGCAACCAGCTGCAGGGCCTGCTTACCACCCAGAGCGGCCGCGACCGCGCCGCCCTGGAGACCCTGCTGGCCGAGACGGCGCGCTATGACTACGATCAGGCGCGGCACACTCTGACAACCATGCTGCAGCACGACAGGCACCACCACAAGGAACAGCAATGACCGATTCGCGCCCCCTCGTTCTCATCGTCGACGACAACGCCACCAACATCGACCTTCTCGTCAACACCCTCAAGGGCGAATTCCGCCTGGGCATCGCCAAGCGCGGCGCCACCGCGCTGGAATATGCCGCCAAGTACCGGCCCGACCTGATCCTCCTCGACATCATGATGCCGGAGATGGACGGCTACGAGGTGTGCAGCCACCTCAAGGCGCTGCCCGAGAGCGCCGACATCCCGGTCATCTTCGTTACCGCCATGACCGAGACGATCAACAAGACCAAGGGGTTCAACCTCGGCGCGGTGGATTATATCACCAAGCCCTTCCACGCCGCCGAGGTCAGGGCGCGGGTGCAGGCGCACCTCGCCATGGCACGGCAGAAGACCGCCCTGCAGTCACAGAACAGCCTGCTCGAAAAAATGGTCGCCGAAAAGACCGCCGAGATCCGCCTCATGCTCCAAGGCATTATCAGCGGCATGGCCCTGATGGTGGAGATCCGCGACCCCTACACCGCCGGTCACCAGCAGCGCGTGGCGCAGCTGGCCTGCGCCATCGCCGGGCAGATGGGGCTCTCCGCAGACAGAACCGAGGGCCTGCGCATCGCCGCATTGCTTCACGATGTCGGCAAGATCAGGGTGCCGGTGTCGATCCTCAACCGCACCGGCCAGCTGCTCGAGGCGGAGATGGAGGTGATCAAGATCCACCCGCGCATCAGCCACGAGATCCTCCAGTCGATCCCTTTCCCCTGGCCCTGCGCGCGCATCGTCCTCGAACACCACGAGCGCCTCGACGGTAAGGGCTACCCGCACGGCCTCAAGGGCGACGAGATCCTCCTCGAATCGAAGATCCTCGCCGTCGCCGACGTCGCCGAGGCGAAGAGTTCCTTTCGCCCCTACCGGCCGGCCAAGGGCATCAGCGCCGCAATGGAGGAGCTGCGTCTGCACCGCGGCACCCTCTACGACCCGGCGGCGGCCGACGCCTGCATCGATCTCTTCGAAAACCGCGGCTTTGCCTTCGAACTGCCCCAGGAGGAGAGCTTCCGCCTGCCGCCGCCAAGAAGCCCGGAACCGTAGCCGGGGCGGAAGCCGCCGGCTGCGGCCCGCCCCCGCCAGAGCTCTTTTCCGGATACGAGGCGTCAGGCGGCCATGACTATTTTTTCTTCAAGGCCTTGAAGGGGTTCATGATCAGCACCGGGCAATGGGCGCGCTTCAGCACGCGCTCGGCAACGCTGCCAAGGAGGATCTTCTCCAGACCCTTGGCGCCATGGGTGCTGATAACGACGAGATCGGCCGCGGCGGACGCCGCCAGGTCGACGATCTTCTCCACCGGCTCGCCGCCGACCACGATCCCGGTGCAGGTCCGCCCTTTGCCCTTGCAGTCCTCCACCAGGCTCTTCATGCGCTCCTCGGCGGCGAACATGATGCGGTCGCGGTACTCCTCGGCAAAGGGGGCGCCAATCATGACGTCGCCAGGATAGGATGCGACGACGTGGATGAAATGGATGGCCGCCTCGAACCGTTCCGCCACTGCGCAGGCATAGGCAACCAGTTTGTCGGTGTTTTCCGCGAAATCGACGGGTACCACAATTTTTTCGATCATCTGCATCTTGCTACCTCCCTGTCTCGGCTGCTTGCTCCTTCACCGCCCCCTGGCCGCCTCTGGCGACCGGAACGGATCTCCTCCGGCGATGCCGGACCCTCCACACCCTCAAGTAGCAGGGAACGTGCCAGTTGACGACCTGCGTCGCAAATTCGTCGCGCGACGCCTGTCGCCCCTTCCCCTGGAACGTTTCGTGCAAAACCAAGATGACAGTGCAGCCAACCCTGCGGCAGGCCGCCCCGGCAAGGGACGGCACGTCGCGGCGCTGGCCAGTCCCGTGGCAGCGGGGCCTCGCCACGAGCAGGCAAGCCTTCCGCCCCGGGTGTCGGAACACTTTACAGGCTGACAAGCATTACGACAGTCCCGGCGCGGAGAGCGTAACATCACGATAAGGACAGTCATGCCATCCTGCCCACCCCTGCATATCATGGTCACCGACACCAACCACCATGTCCGCGACCTCCTCAAGCGCGAGCTGGAAAAGGAGGGCCATGCGGTGGTCACCGTCGGCAACAGCATCGAGGCCTTCCACCGCATCTGCGACTCGACGGCGGTGGACCTGCTCATCCTCGACCCGGAGCTGCTCTACCCCTACGGCCACGGGCTCTTCGCCTGCCTGACCGACAACAACCCGAACCTGAAGATCATCGTGCATGCCTACAGCGAGTTCACCTCCGCCTTCTGCAGCGGTGGCAACGTCCATTTCGTCGAAAAGAGCGCCGACAGCATCAACGCCCTGCGCGCCACCATCCGCGCCCTCGGCGCGGCCGGAAGCTGAGGCCACCCCTGATGGGCATCGCCACGCAACCTCTTCGCCCGTCACCGTGCGCTATGAGCGGGCAAACCTGCCACGGGGCGGCCCCTGGCCCGTGCACGGCCGCCACCGGCGACTCTGCACGACCATCTCTTCTTGTCAAAGGCAAATACGACATGGTAACCTTCGTCCTTCTTGGCCAGTGCAAAGGCTGGGCGGAAGAGATCGACCCGGTAAGGGGCCGCAGCACCGCCCCGGCGAGCGCTCACCCGCAAGGCGAAGACCTCGCGCGGCTCCACGGCCCCAGCCGGAGGCTGAATGCCTGCTCTCCGCAACGGCGGCCTGATCCCATGGCGTACGTGAATCTTCCTCGCGAATCGACGGATGCGCGCGCCCCTCAGGCTGTGCGCGATCGCTCCCTCTCAATTATGGGGTATCATGTCCATCGCCAATAAGCAAAAAAATCCTCCGGCCAAGGTGGAAGAGGTGCGCACCGACCCGCGCTACAAGCTTGTCGACCGCACCTTGAAGCGTTTTCATTATCAGCAGGACGCCCTGATCGAGGTGCTGCATACCGCCCAGGAGGCCTTCGGGTTTCTCGACGACGACCTGATGATCTACATCGCCCGGGCCCTCAAACTGCCGCAGAGCTGGGTCTACGGGGTGGCCACCTTCTACCACTTCTTCTCCCTCGAGCCCCAGGGCGAGCATACCTGCGTGGTGTGCATGGGCACCGCCTGTTACGTCAAGCGGGCCGCCGAGATCATCGCCACCGTTCAGGACGAATTCGGTATCGCCCCCGGGGAAACGACCGCCGACGGCAAGCTCAGCCTGGCCACCGCCCGCTGTCTCGGCAGCTGCGGCCTGGCCCCGGTCATGGTCATCGACAACCAGGTGCTCGGCAAGGAGACGCCGGACACGGCGATAACGCAACTCAGAGAGGTCATCGCCACCCCAGCCGCCACGGCCGCAACTTCAGCCGCCACGACCGTCGAGCCGCAGGAGGGGCCCCAGCCATGAACCGCCCGGAACTGCAGGCAATGGGGGAACGGGAGAGGGAGAGGCAGCAGAGCTACCGCTGCCGCCTGCTCTGTTGCGCCAGCACACCCTGCCTGTCATCGGGGGCGACGGCGGTCATCGAGGCCCTGAAACAGTTTGTCAAGGAGCAGGAACTCGACGCCGATGTCCTCGTCACCGCCACCGGCTGCATGGGCCCCTGCAGCCGCGGCCCGCTGGTCACCGTGCAGACCCGCGACCTGGAGGATGTCGTCTACGAGCATGTCACCCCCGAGCTGGCCCGCGACATCGCCCTGGCCCACGCGGCGCCCGAGCCCAGGGCCCTGGAACGGAACCTGCTCGCCGCCGACAGCCCCTTCTTCGCCAAGCAGAAGAAGGTGGTGCTCTCCAACAGCGGCCTCATCGACCCCGAGCGCCTGGAATGCTACGTCGCCAGGGGCGGCTACGGGGCGCTCGCCAACGCCCTGCGCGAGATGACCCCGGTGGAGGTCTGCGAGGCCATCACCAGGAGCGGCCTGCGCGGGCGAGGCGGGGCCGGCTACCCCACCGGCCTCAAATGGGACCTGGTGCGCAAGGCGCCAGGCACCAGGAAATTCGTCATCGCCAACGGCGACGAGGGCGACCCCGGGGCCTACATGGACCGCACCCTGATGGAGTCGGACCCGCACCGCGTGCTCGAAGGCATGGCCATCGCCGGTTACGCGGTCGGCGCCGAGCAGGGCTATATCTACGTGCGCGGCGAGTACCCCATCGCCGCCAAGCGCCTCGAAAACGCCATCCGCATGGCGGAGCGGCGCGGACTGCTCGGCGGCCGCGTCCTCGACAGCAGCTTCAGCTTCCGCATCGATATCCGCATCGGCGCCGGGGCCTTTGTCTGCGGCGAGGAAACGGCGCTGATGGCCTCGGTCATGGGCCGACGCGGCCAGCCTTCGCCGCGGCCGCCATACCCGGCGCAGAGCGGCCTGTGGGGCATGCCGACGCTCATCAACAACGTCGAGACCTTCGGCAACATCGCCCCGATCATCGACAACGGCGCCGAGTGGTACGCAGCCATCGGCACCGACAAGAGCAAGGGCACCAAGATCTTCGCTCTGGCCGGAACGGTGGCGACCACCGGGCTCATCGAGGTGCCGATGGGCATCTCCCTGCGCGAGATCATCTTCGATATCGGCGGTGGTATCCCCAACGGCCGGGCCTTCAAGGCCGCCCAGACCGGCGGGCCGAGCGGCGGCTGCATCCCCGCCGAACATCTCGACACGCCGGTGGACTACGACAGCCTGCGCCGGCTCGGCTCGATCATGGGCTCAGGAGGCCTGGTGGTCATGGACGACACCAGCTGCATGCCCGATGTCGCCAAGTTCTTCATGGAATTCTGCATGGACGAGAGCTGCGGCAAGTGCGTGCCCTGCCGCGTCGGCACCGTGCAGCTGCATCGTCTGCTGGAGCATATCACCAACGGCAGCGCCACGCCGCGGGACATGGAAACCCTCGAAGAGCTGTGCGTCATGATGCAGGAGACCAGCCTGTGCGGGCTCGGCCAGTCCGCCCCCAACCCCCTGCTCAGCACCCTCAGATACTTCCGCGAGGAATACCAGGCCCATATCCTCGAGCGAACCTGCCCGGCCGGCAAATGCACCATGGACCATGTGCCGCCGCTCGAGCAGGGTGCGGAGCTGCAGCGCCGCTCCCGCTCGACCACGTCTGATTCGGAGGTGAGCTGATGTCGGTCGTCACACTGCACATCAACGACGAACTGGTCAGCGCCCGCAGCGACCAGAAACTCCTCGAAGTGATCCGCGAACAGGGGATAGACATTCCCACCCTCTGCCACCTCGAGGGCGTCAGCGACCTCGGCGGCTGCCGACTCTGCCTCGTCGAGGTCCAGGGCTCCAGCAAGCTGCTCGCCGCCTGCGTCACCCCGGTGCAGGAGGGCATGTCGGTCTATACGCACAGCGAACGCCTGGTGCGCTACCGCCGCATGATCCTCGAGCTGCTGCTCTCCGAGCGCACCCACACCTGCGCCGTCTGCGTCACCAACGGCCACTGCGAGCTGCAGTACGAGGCGGCCGAGCTGGGCGTCGACCACGTGCGCTACGAATACCTGGCGCCACAACTTCATCTCGACGCCAGCCACGCCAGGTTCACCCTCGACCACAACCGCTGCATCCTCTGCCAGCGCTGCGTACGCGTCTGCGACGAAGTCGAGGGGGCGCACACCCTCGACATCATGGGCCGCGGCGCCAACGGCCGCGTCATCACCGGGCTCAACCGGCCCTGGGGCGAGTGCGTCAGCTGCACCTCGTGCGGCAAATGCGTGCAGGTCTGCCCGACCGGGGCCCTCTTCTTCAAAGGCTCCTCGGTCGGGGAAATGGAAAAGCGCCATGCCTTCCTGTCGTGGATTCTCAACGGCCGGGAGCGCAAGGAGTGGCAGTGGTGAGCGGTCCCCCGCCAGCAGAAAACGACAGCAAAGGAACAACCTCATGACACAGCTCGTCACCGGGAAGAAAACACGCTTCGCCACCGCCTGGCTCGGCGGATGCTCAGGCTGCCATATGAGCCTGCTCGATCTCGACGAGCGGCTCATCGAGCTCTTCCAGGCAGCCGACCTGCTCTACAGCCCCATCGCCGACATCAAGGAGTTCCCGCGGCAGGTCGATGTCACTCTGGTGGAAGGCGCGGTGGCCAACGTCGACCACCTCGAGCTGGCGCGACAGATCCGCGAGCGCAGCCACATCGTCGTCAGCTTCGGCGATTGCGCGGTGACCGGCAACGTCACCAGCCTGCGCAACCGCCTCGAGGTGGACGACCTGCTCAGCATGGTCTACCGCGAAGGCCCCGGCCGCGAACCGCGCGGGCGAGAGGGGGACGGCATCCTGCCAGCGCTGATCCCCAGGGTGTTGCCCCTGCATCAGGTCATCGCAGTCGACGCCTTCATTCCCGGCTGCCCCCCCGATCCCGACACCATCTGGGAGGCGGTCAGCGCCTTGCTGCACGGGGCGCCGGTGCGTTTGAAACAGGAGATGAGATACTTCGGCTGAGCACGGGGACGTGAAAGAGCTGCCCCGCCCGCGCCGCCACACCTCTGCAGGAGAACGCCTATCATGGGCCGAACGGTTACCATAGACCCCGTGACCCGCATCGAGGGACACGCCAAGATCACCATCCGCCTCAACGACCATGGCCTCGTCGACGACGCCCGCTTCCACGTCACCGAGTTCCGGGGCTTCGAAAAATTCTGCGAGGGGCGGAGCTTCTGGGAGATGCCGGGCATCACCGCGCGCATCTGCGGCATCTGCCCGGTCAGCCACCTGCTGGCCTCGGCCAAGGCCGGCGACGCCATCCTCGGCGTGAAGATCCCGCCGTCCGCGACCAAGTTGCGCCGCCTCATGAACTGGGCGCAGCTGGTGCAGAGCCATGCGCTGAGCTTCTTCCACCTCAGCGCCCCGGACCTGCTCCTCGGCATGGAGAGCCCCGCCGCGTCACGCAACATCGCCGGCCTCATCGAGGCCTATCCCGAGATCGCCCGCAACGGCATCCGCCTGCGGCAGATCGGCCAGGAGATCATCCGCACCCTGGGCGGCAAGAGCGTGCACCCCTCGTGGGCGGTGCCGGGGGGTGTCCTCAGGCCGCTCTCCGCCGACGATCGCTCGCACATCAAGCGCATGCTGCCGGACGCCTTCGACATCATCGAGATCGCCCTCGACCTGCTCAAGGACACCTTCGAGTCGTTTGCCGGGGAAATCGCCATCTACGGGAATTTCCCGGGCCTGTTCGCCGGCCTGGTGACGCCGGAGGGCGGCCTCGAGCACTATGACGGGGTCCTCAGGGTCATGGACAGCGAGGGGAAGCTGCTCGAAGAAGGCATCGACCCGGCGCGGTACCGGACCATCATCGCCGAGGCGGTGGAGCCGTGGACGTATCTCAAGTTTCCCTATTACCTGCCGCTCGGTTATGGCGACGAGGCCGGCATGTATCGGGTCGGCCCGCTGGCGCGCCTCAATATCTGCGATTTCGCCGGCACCCCGCGCGCCGACCGCGAACTGCGTCAGTTCCGCCGTCTCGGCGAGCGGGGCAAACCGGTGGCCAACACCTTCCACTACCATTATGCGCGCCTCATCGAGATCCTCTTCTCCCTGGAGAAGATCGAAGAGACACTGGACAACGACGATATCACCTCGACCCGGGTGCGCAGCGAGGCCGGGGTCAACCAGCTGGTCGGCATCGGCGTCAGCGAGGCGCCGCGCGGCACCTTGTTCCACGAATACCATGTCGACGAAAACGGCATCCTCGAGAAGGCCAATCTCATCGTCGCCACCGGTCAGAACAACCTGGCGATGAACCGCACCGTGCGGCAGATCGCCGCCGCCTACATCGCCGACGGGACCGCCGACGAGGGCATCCTGAACCGCATCGAACACGGCATCAGGATGTTTGACCCTTGCCTGAGCTGCTCCACCCACGCCATCGGCCGCATGGAGATGGAAGTCATCCTCCTCGACAGCCATGGCCAGGTGGTCCAGCGTCTCAGCCGACACCGCTGAAGTGCCCGGAGAGCGCCGCCTCACGACGGCGGGGGGACCGCGCCCCTCCGCCTTTCCAAAAAACTTGCGCGAGCAACCGCTGCCATGGCGACGGCAAGAGGCCGCACGCCACCGGCCGCCACCACCGATCGGGCGGAGATCGCCCGCAACCCGCTGAAGAGGTCTTGATGAACCTGTCGTCCACCCTTGCCCTGCTCCTCGCCACGCTTCTTTCCCTGCCTTTCTGCGTCACCCCCGCCAAGGCGGAACCGACACCGCTGATCGCCCGGGTGTCCGACTGGCCGCCATCATCATGGCAGGAAAACGGTCGCTGGCTGGGGATGAACGTCGACTTCTACCAGGCCCTGGCCAAGGAGAGCGGCCTTCCCCTACGCTTCGTCGACCTGCCCTGGTCACGGGCCCTGGCCAGCCTGAAAAACGGCGAATGCACCGTCATGGCCGAGCTCTCGAAAACCGTCGAGCGGGAAAAAGCCATGCACTTCCTCGGCCCCTACGCCAAGGAGGAGATGGTGCTGGTGGTGCGCGCCGAGGATCGCGACATCCCCATCGGCAACCTGCAGCAGCTCATCACCCAGAGCAGGGCGCGCGGCCTGCAGGTCGGTATCGAGCGCGATGCCCACTACGGCGACGAGTTCAACCTGCGCCTGGAGAAGGACCCGGGCTTCCAGGCCAGCTTCACCTTCGCAAGCACCACCCTGGCGGAGATGATGAACAACAGGAGGCTCTTCGCCTTCATCGAGCAACGGCACATCGCCGCGCACAAGATCGGTCACCAGCCGGAGTTCGCCGGCCTCGCCATCCACCCCTTCGCCATCAGCTCGGCGCCGCTCTACTTCGGGGTGAGCCGCACGGTGGACGAAAAGACCCTCGCCTCACTGCGGCGGGCGACGGAAACCTTGATCGCCAACGGCACCTTCGCCGCCATCGACAGGAAGTGGCAGAGTTATTGAGCCCGGAGCGAGGCTCCGGGAGTTGATGACAGCCGGCAGCGCGGCTGTGCGCGGAAAGATCGGGCGGGGCCTGCGGTTGGCCGCGAAAACAGCGCCGTCACGGCCGCCGCCCGTGCTCCGCGGCGAAGAGGCCCCGGAGCGGCTGGAGGCTCAGCCCTTGACCTCGTCGCTGGCCCGGTAGAGGGTAGTGTACTCGCTCTTGACCCAGCCGTAGAGCTTATCGGAGAGGCTGACGTAGTACCAGTCGCCCTCGATGGCGCCGACCTCGACCACGTCGCCGCGGTAGAGCTGCCCCACCACCCGGTGCTGCTGCCCCGGGCCGGAACGCATATTGAGGAAGTCGGCGTTGATGCGCACCTCGTCGCCGACCTCGACACGGAAGTCGGGCCGGGAGGGGCGCTCGATAACCACGTACTCTTCGCCATCCGGCCGATAGTAGACATCGTCGCAGACGAAGTAGGTGCGCCCGTCGACGTAGAAGGGGGAACAGTTCTCCGGCAGGACGCGGATACGTGCCCCGAGGGGGGCGCGGACGACCACATAACCGCCATCGGACGGACGGTAGTAGGTCCCCATATGATAGTAGAAGAGACCGCCGGCGAGACTCAGGGAGAGAAAGCCTGCAGGCAGTGAGGGGTAGTAGTGGCCGTGCGGGCGGTAGTAGTGGCGGTAGAAATCGCGGCGATGGTCGTAATGGTAGCGGTAGCGGTCATCGCGATCATGGCGCCGCGGCGGACGGTAATCGCGGCCGTCCCGTTCTCTGGAGACCTCCACCTCCACCCGCGGCAGCGGCACCCCCGGGGGCAAGGGACGCCCCACGGTGACTTTGAGGTTGGGCGGACCATGATGCCGATCGCCAGGGCCCGGAAAATCCCTGCCGAAACCTGGCCCTGCCGGGCCCGACAGCAGCCCGGCGGCCACCGCGATAACTGTGACTGCACGCCATCCTGTACGTACTCGGGACATAGCCTACCTCCTCTTTCCAGCCATTGAAAAAGGGGCCTCGCGGCCCCGAACATTCCTTCGTTCCGCATCCCTGCCTTCCCGGCAACACAGCCCGGCAACCGCAGGGGGCAGCCATCATGCCATCGTACGCCGCAAACCGCCCCTCACCCACCTCAGCGCAGCTGGCCGAGCCGCTGTTTCTTGTGCAGGTCGATCTTGGAAAGCACCCAGCGGCCGTTGTGTCGCTGCGAAGTAAAGAGAATATAGCCCGGCATGCGCTCGTAGTTCATGCGCACATAGACGAGGTTGGCCGAGGGGTTCTCTTGGGTGTGGAGGACGTCGTAGGAACGGTACTTGCCGGCGAGCATCTCGATGTTCTTGAACAGCGCGATATTGGAGGCCAGGGTGGAAGCCGCCTCGAAGGGCGATTCGGCCAGCCAGGTGCGCACCGCCGTGGCATAGCCCTTGGCCTTGTAATCTTCGAGGCCACGCAGCACATAGGGGGGGATGAGGGCATGGTCGACCTCGTTGGCGGTGGCAGCGCCGCCAAAAATCAGGGAGAGGGCGACAAGCGGCAGGAAGAGAACGGCATACGGACGAGTCATGGCGCATTTCTGATGAGAGGGTCTGGCGGCTTCCACGGGTACCGAAGGCCCCGGGTCGGCTCACCCCATCACCCTACACTACCTCAGACAATGGTCGCGGTCCAGGGGAAAACCTCAGCTGCCGCCGCGTTTACCGTGCAAGCCGCGCCTGGCCAGCTCCTGCAGCAAAAGATCGCGGTGCTCGCCCTGGATCTCGATTCGGCCCTCCTTGACGGTGCCGCCGCAGCCGCAGCGCTTCTTGAGTTCGGAGGCGAGTTGTTCGAGGGCGTCGCCGCGCAGGGGCAGGCCGCTGATCACCGTCACCCCCTTGCCTTTCCTGCCCTTGGTCTCGCGGCTGACGCGGATCGCGCCGCCGCCCCCGCCACTCGCGGCGGCGGCGCGGCAGACGCAGGCCGTTTTCGCCTTGCCGCAGCCCGGGCAGAGCCTGCCAAGTTCGGTGGAGTAGACCGGGACAGCATCTTTTTTATCAGCCATCGCCGTCCTCAGCCACGGCCGCGATAGGGAGCCACGCCCTGATCGGGCAGCCACAGGCCCGCCGGCGGCGCCCCGCTCTGATAGAAGACGTCGATGGGCATGCCGCCGCGCGGGTACCAGTAGCCACCGAGCCGCAGCCACTGAGGCTCGAGGAGCTCCTGCAGGCGGCGGGCGATGGACACGGTGCAGTCCTCATGGAAGGCGCCGTGGTTACGGAAGGAGCCGAGGTAGAGCTTGAGGGACTTGCTCTCCACCAGCCACTTGCCGGGGACGTAGTCGAGCACCAGCTGTGCGAAGTCGGGCTGGCCGGTGATCGGGCAGAGCGAGGTGAACTCGGGGGCGGTGAAACGCACCAGGTAGAGCACGCCCTGCTGCGGGTTGGCGACCCGTTCGAGCACCGCTTCCTGCGGGCTGTTCGGCAGGGGGGTGCTGCCGCCGAGCTGGGTGAGGTGGCCGTAGATATTCGTGTCGCTCATCCTATCCTCCTTGACCGGGCGGCCTATCGGCCGCGTTCGTTGCCCCACAGCAGCACATGGAGCTGGGGCAGCACCCGCGCCTCGTACCAGCCGTCGCTGAGGGTCTTGGCGATGAGCCGCCGCAGCCGCTCGAGATCCATCTCGCCACGCCTGCCCGGCAGGCGCGGCTTGTCGTTGCAAGGTTGCAGGCACACCGGCAACCGGGAAAAACAGGCCGCCACCTCGCGGGCGAAGGCGTAGTCGTCATCGTCATGGACGACGAACTTGAGGCTCACCGCAGCCTCGCCCGCCGCTTCGATGGCGGCTGCAAGGGCTGCGCGGTCGCAGTCCATGCCGCTCGAGGGCGGCTTGGGGCTGATGATCAGCACCTCGAGCTGCGCGAACCACGGGCGGGCGACGCTGCCCTGGGTCTCCAGGGCGAAGCGGTAGCCGGCTGCGCGGCCCATGGTGATGAGCCCTTCCAAGGGCTGCAGGGCGGGGTTGCCCCCGGAGAGGGAAACGGTCAGGGGGCGGTCGCCGGAGAGGTGGCGCACCTCGGCGAATATTTCCGTCGCGGTCATCGCCGTCCAGTGGCGGCGGAAGGCGGGATCGACAGCATAGGGGGTGTCGCACCAGCGGCAGCGATAATCGCAGCCGCCGGTACGCACGAAAACCGTGGGCAGGCCGAGCAGGGCGCCCTCGCCCTGAATGGTCGGCCCGAAGATCTCGCACACTTCGATGACCGCCTCGCCGTTCATGGCCGGTACTCCGCCCAGGTCTTGTCGGTCTCGCTGACGCGCACCGCGCTCACCTCAGGCCACAGCTGGCGGCACCAGGCGTAGAAGCGTTCGGCCAGCGCCTCGGCGGTCACCCCCTCGTCGCCGAAGAGGTCGTTGAGGTGGCGATGGTCGACCTCGGCGTCGAGGTAGTCGCGGAAACGATTCAGCTCGCGGTAGTCGCGAACGAAGCCGGGGGGGACCAGGGTCGCGGCCCGCAGCTCCACCTGAACGCGGTAGTTATGGCCATGGAGCCGCGCGCAGGGGTGACCTGGGGGCAGGCCGCACAGGGTATGCGAGGCCGAGAATGAGAATTCCTTGGTGATGGTGTACATCTCAGGCCCCCTCCCCTCTGGCGGCGGCCACCGCCTGGCGCCAGTAGGCGTCGTCCTCGTAGACGGTGGGGTCGTCGACCTCGGCCAGGGAAAAGGCTTCGAGCCGCTCGACACAGGTGCCGCAGCGGCCGCAGTGCACCTCGCCGCCCTGGTAGCAGGACCAGGTGCGCGCAAACGGCACCGCCAGGCGTGTGCCGACGGTGACGATGTCGGCCTTGCTGGCGTGCACGAAGGGAGTCAGCAGGCTGAGACTGGCGACCCCGTCGAGGGCGAGGTCCTCCATGCGCTGGAAGGCCTCGACGAACTCCGGGCGGCAGTCGGGGTAGATGAAGTGGTCGCCGCCGTGCACCGCCACCGCCACCGCCTCGGCGCCGCGGGCGGCACCGACGGCGAAGGCCATGGCCAGCATCACCGCGTTGCGGTTGGGCACCACCGTCGTCTTCATGGTGGCCTCAGCGTAGTGGCCCTCCGGCACCGCCACCTCGTCGGTGAGGGCTGAGCCGGAGAGCAGGAGGCCGAGGGAGGAGATATCGAGCAGCAGATGGGGAACGCCCAGCCGCACGGCGCACTCCCCGGCAAACTGCAGCTCTTTTTTATGGCGCTGGCCGTAATCGAAGGAGAGCAGCGCCAGCAGCTCTTCTTCTGCCGCCGCCTTATGGGCGAGGACGACGGAATCGAGTCCGCCTGAGCAGACGACAATGGTCTTCATGGGGTGTCCTTGTTTTTGTCAACCGGGTAGGTCCGCGACCGGTGTGGAGCGGGCGACGAGCGCCCAGCATATAGCAGATTCTCCGCAAAAAGGGGAGGGTTTTTATTTCCCAGCCCCTTCCGCCTTGGCTTCGCCTGCGGCAGGGGCAGCGCTCGCCGCGACCGGCGGAACCACGCTGCCGGCCCCGGCCTCGACTTCGCCGGCAGGCTGGCCGGCACTCGCCTCCCCGCTCCCTGCCGCCTTGGCGATCAGGCCGTCTCGTGCAGCCTTCTGCAGTCCCTCGGCCTGGATCTTGTGCACCCTGCCGTAGTGCTGGCGCTGCGACTGCTGGAGATAATAGGCATCTTCCCCGCCTTTGGCGAGGGCATAGGCGAGTTCGCCGCCGTCCTTGCGCTGCACGGTGAAGCGCAGGGCCGGTTCCCCGGCGAAGAAGGGCGACGCGGTCTCCGCCGCGACCACCGACTGCACGGTCAACCCGCTTACCTTGGCCACCAGGTCGGCGGCGGCGGTGGCGTCGGTCTTCTCCCCTTCCCCTAAGCCGTCCATCTGCCACTCGGCGCCGTTGCGGCGCAGGGTGAAGGTCGGGAAGACCAGGGCGGCAATGTCCTCTTCCTTGACGGCGAACATCTTCTTGTCGAGCCACTGGTCGGCGGCGGTCTCCAGCTCGAAGGTGCTGAGGTTGACGCTGACCACCTCCTGCGAGCCGGCTTTGCGGGCGTGGATCTGGCGGAAACCGGGGGAGGTGCCGATATAGAGGTCGGCGACCACCTTGTCGCCCTCGCGCAACACGACATGCCGCTGATAGAGGTCGTCGGCGACCTTGAAGCGCGTGGCGGCGCCTGCGCTGGTGGCCACCGGCAGGCCCTGCTTGAGGCCCGCCAGTTTCTCCAGCAGGGCCGTGACCTGCTCGGCGCTGGCCGGTGCATCGAAGGTGCCGGGCAGCACCCAGCCCTTGTCGCCCTTGACGAGGGTTATCGAGCCTTTGTTGTCGTCGGTGATGGTCAGCCCGGTGACCGCCTCGGCCTTGAAGGAGAAGAGGTGGCTGTCGGGCGGGGTCTGCAGGGCGTCGTCGCCGCCGAGGTGAAGCGCCACCGCCAGGACTATCTGCAAGGCGAGCAGGAGCCCTGCCGCCACAATGATCTTTTTCATGTTCATACCCTCCCCATATTCTGCTGCAGCAGGGCTAAAGATCGTCTCTCGCGTCCCCGCACCAGGCGCCGGCGCACCAGCCACACCAGGAACAGGCCGAAGAAAGCCAGCCCGTAGTTGAGATATTCGAAAATGAGCTGCATGTCCCTGTTCATCGGCAAGAGCGGCCGTGAGAAGTGGCTGCGCCCGCGGATGGAGAGCAGGCCGCGGTCTTCCAGCGACCAGTCGATGCTGTTGGCGATAAGCTGCACCGGTGCCAGGTAGGCGGTGCCGGCGACCGTCGAGCCGATGCCGAGCAGGGTGTCGCTGAGGAAGGCGTTGGAGGAGAAGAGGATGATGCGCGCACTCTCCGCTGACTTGTCGAGCTGCCTGGTGATGACCCGCTTCTTCTCCGCCGGCGGCTGGCCGGGGGCCTGCTGCGGCGCCGGTTCGGGACCTTCGCCGGCGTCGAGGGAGATGGGCGACTCCTTGCCGCTGAAGAACGAGGTGAACTCTCCCTCGACCGCCACGCCGAGCAGCTTCCGCCCCGGGTTGTCGCCGGCGGCGAAGCCCAGTTCGCCATGGGCACGGAAGTTGGGCTGCACCCTGGTCTCGGCCGAGGTCCAGCTCTTCGCCGAGCTCTCCAGCAGGCGCACCACCTTGCGACCCTTGTTCTTTTCGGCATCGACGGATATCGGCGAAGCCCAGTTCATGGTCAGCTGGGGGAGACCGGCAAGGAGTCCGCTGTCGGCGTTCATCCCGTCCGGACGGATATCGACGAAATAGGGATAGTCGACGAGACGGGTCTCCTGCACGGTGAAGCCGGCCACCTGACGCTGCATCGGCACCGGGAAGGGGCTGTTCTGCGGGTCGAGGACCATCTCTTCCTCGACCTTCAGCCCGACGTGCTCGAGCCACTTCTCCAGACCGCTGGCCTTTTTGTCCACGGTCAGGTCTCGGCCCAGGCCGACGGCATAGGGGGCGCTGGCTATCACCACCGTGCCGCCGCGCATGAGGAACTGGTCAACTGCGAAGACCTGTTTGTCGTTCATCGCCTCCGGGGCGACCACGAGGAGAAGGTCGCTCTCCTCTGGGGCGTAGCCGTTGGCGAGGTCGGTGGGGGTGACGGTGTGCTCCTTGCCGAGCACGTCCTTGAGCACCTCGAAGGGCATGCCGCTGCCGGGCATGCCATACTGCGGCATCGGCGGCACCACTTTGGGGGTGCTGACCGCCACGGTCTTGCCGAAACCGGCGGCAAAGCGCTTCAGGCCCGCCTCCAGCGAGCGTTTGAGGCTCTCCTTGCCGAGGTCTTCGGGCAGCGGCACCTCGACCTTCCTCTCGCCCGAGGAAAGCACCATATAGTACCAGAAGGTGCGCTGGTCGAAGAGACTGGCCGCCATCGGCCTGAAACCGAAGTCCTTTTTGATGGTGGCGGCGACTTCGCCGCCGTTGGCGTCGGGGTCGAGGAAACGGCTGGAGAACCGTCCGCCACTCTCCTTCTCCATCTCGGCGAGGAGCGCGGCGAGATCCTTCTTCAGTTTCGCCAGTTCCTCGGGAAGCCGCTCGTCGGGCGACATATAGGCGGTGAACTGCACCTCCTTGGCGATGCCGGCAAAGAGATCACCGCCGCCCTGGTAGCCGTAGAGCACTTTCTTGATCGCCCGGGTGATGTCATACTCGGGGTTGCGCAGTTCGACGTCGATATCCGCCTCGCCGCCACTCTTGATCTCGATGAGGTCGCGGAAGCTGAGGACCTCGAACTGGTCGCCATACTGGACGAGAATATCGAAATAGGAATTGGTCACCGCCGCCTGATACTTGCTGGCGGTCTGGAAGGGCACCGGGCGGATGCCATACTTCTGCCCGGCTTCCTGCTCGAGTTCGGGATGCTCGACGGGGTCGATGAACTCGACGCGCACGCGGCTGCCGCCGGCGACTTTGAACTCCTGGAGCAGGTCGCGCAGGCGCGGCACCAGCGGCGCCAGCAGCGGGTGGGTCTGGGCGGAGAAATAGCCGCGCAGGAGCAGCGGCTCCTTGAGCTGGCCGAGATAGTTGCGGGTCACTTCGGAGATCGAGTAGATGCCGCCCTGCGTCATGTCGGCGCGCAGCTTGCCGAGGGGGGCCAGCCAGAAATTGGCGACGAGCAGGTTGGCGACGAGCAGGACGGTAGCCAGCTGCCAGCGACGGTGATGGCCGTTGGAGGGATTGCCGGCCCAGCGCATCTTCTCCAGGCCATAGATGTTGAGCGTCAGGAAGATGCCGCACAGGCTCACGTAGTAGAAAAGGTCGCGCAAATCGATGACGCCACGGGTGATCGAGTCGAAGCGCGACCCGGAACCCAGGGACTGCAACAGCTCGGCACCACGGTTGGCGAAAAAGGCGCTCAACGTCTCCGAACCGAGCAGGTAGAAAAAGGAGCAGACCAGGACGGTGGCGATGAGGCTGACGATCTGGTTCTCCGATTTCGAGCTGACATAGAGGCCGATGGCGATATAGGCGGCGGCGAGAAAGACCGTGGCCAGATAGCCACCCAGCACCGGGCCCCAGTCGAGCGGCCCCATGAGGCTGACGGTGATCGGCAGCGGCAGGGTGAGCAGCAGGGAAACGGCCACCAGGGCGAGGCAGGCGAGAAACTTGCCAAACACCAGGGCGCAGGGTGGCGCCGGGGCGGTAAGCAGGAACTCCAGGGTGCCGGCCCGCCGCTCCTCGGCCCAGAGGCGCATGGTCACCGCCCCGGTAAGGAAGATGAGGAGGATCGGCATCCACTTGAACAGGGGGCGCACCTCGGTGATATTGGCGGCGAAGAAGGTCTCCACCCAGAAGAAGATGAACAGCGTCACCGCGAGAAAGACGCCGATGAAGATCAGGGCGATGGGTGAGCTGAAAAAGCCGTCGAATTCCTTTTTGGCGATGGTCAACAATGTCTTCATGGTCGTTCCTCCCTATTGCCCGCTGATCTCGGCGAACACCGATTCCAGGGTCCTCGTCGCGAAACCGAGGGCATAGAGGCGCCAGCCCTGGGCATGGACGGCACCGGCGACAAGGGCCGCCACCTCGTGGGGCACGGGCCCGTCGGCCAGGGCCAGGCTGTAGGTGTGGCCAGCCCCGCGAGCCGCGCCGTTCCGGGCCTGCTCCACACTGGCCACCGCGGCGAGAGCGCCGAAGAAGGGCAGGGCGACATCAGGGGTGGCGTCGACGTCCACCTGCAGCCGGGCTTCGCGGTTGAGGGCGTCGAGCCGCGAGTCGAGGGCGACCTTGCCGTCCTTGAGGATGATGACCCGGTCGCACACCGCCTGCACCTCCTGGAGGATATGGGTGGAGACGATGACCGTCGCCTTCTCGGCCAGCGTCCTGATCAGGCCGCGCATCTGCTGGATCTGATTGGGGTCGAGGCCGTTGGTGGGTTCGTCGAGGATGAGGATCGCCGGGTCGTGGAGGATGGCCTGGGCGACTCCGGTGCGCTGGCGATAGCCGCGCGACAGGGTGGCGATGGGCCGGTTGGCCTTGTCGGCCAGTTCGGTGCGGGCGATGGCCGAGGCGATGGCCCGCGGCCGCTGCGCCGGATCGAGGCCATGCAGAGCGGCGGCGTAGTCGAGGTAGGCGTAGACGGTCATCTCCGGGTAGACCGGGCAGTTCTCCGGGAGATAGCCGATCTGCCGCTGGATGAGGCGGCGGTCGACGGCGACGTCCGTGCCATTGACGGTGATGGTGCCGGAAGTCGGTTCGAGATAGCCGGTGATCATCTTCATGATCGTTGTCTTGCCGGCGCCGTTATGGCCGAGCAGACCGACGATCTCACGCGGGGCGATGGCGAAGGAGACGTCGTCCACCGCCGCCACGTCGCCGTATTTTCTGGTTACCTTGTTGACACTGATCATTGTTCCAACTCCATGGTGAAATCTCGTTGGCGGAAAGAAGGGACCCCCCGGACCAAGCAGCCGGTAGCTGTCCGGGCGAAACCGCAACCGGCACAAAAAGTAAAAACGGCAAGACGTATGTCAAGGGAAAAATAGGAAAAAGGCGCCGCAGGCGGGGACTGCTCAGGGCTCGAACAGCGGCTTGAAGGATTTTTCCAGGCTCTTGAAAAACATCCCCGGAAGGCTGCGCTGCAGGTCTCGCTGCAGTTCGAGCAGCTTGCCATGACGAGGAGAAATGGCCAGGCCCTGCCGCACGTACTCGCGGCATTTGGCGCGGTTGAGTTCGCGGTAGGCCTCTTCGGCGAGTTCGGCATAGCGGTCGGCGATGCGCTCCAGGCCGCGGCTCACCGTGGCGCTTGTCCCCTCGAGCTGCTCGATTTCCTTGTAATATCTGTAGGCGCAGTCATTAGCCGGCGAGGTGAGGCGGTTCTCCGCCAGGGCCCGCTCGGCCTGAGCGACGAGACGCTCCACCGCCTCCTGCCGCAGCCGCTCCAGGCGCCGCTTGAGGAGGTTGAGCCGCTCGTTCTCGGCAAACACCGCCAGACCGCGCTGGAGGTGCTCGGCGGCCTGGGCGAGACGGCCGGCGCGTATCGCCTGTTCGGCGGAGTCGGCATGGAGCGCGGCGATGCCGGCCATGCCGGCCAGGGCCTCGGCGTGACCGGGATGCAGGGCGAGGACCTGGCGGTAGCTGGCCACCGCCTCCTCGCCACCGCCGATGCGCCCGCGCTCGCTTACGGCGCGCTCGGCCCGGGCGAGCAGGCGTTTGACGGCCGCCTCCTCGTCCTCCTCAGCTGGCCGGGGGGGTGTCGGGGTCGCCCTGGTTCTGGAGTCCTCCCGCGCAGCCTGCGGAGAAGTGGCGACCGGCGTCGGCGCATCGGCCGAAGGGGCCTCGCGGCGCATCCCGGCGGCCGTCCACAGCAGCACCGCGAGCACCGTGAGCAGCAGGGCGCCGGCCAGGCCGGGAAAGAGCCAGCGCACCCCTCTTCCTGGCGACGAAACCCTCGGCATCTGCCGTTCGTCTTTGGGGATGGGGATGGCCTGCGCACTGTCGTCCAATCCCACGGCTGGGGCCGCCGTCGCTCGCCCTTCCCCCCCGCCCTGGTCCTCGGGAAAGAGCCGGGCCAGCAGCTCGCTCAGCGCCGCGGCGCCGAAGCGGTCGTCGATGGCATGAAGGCAGTCGGCGAGATCATCGCCAAGGAGAGAACAGCTCCGGTAGCGGTCCTCCCCGAAATTGGTGAGAAGGCGACGAAGGATTGCCAGCAACTGCGCCGGCAGTCCGGGCACCAGTTCCACCGTGTCAGCAAGCCCCGCCGCTTCGCACCCTGGCGCGGCAAAGCTTGAGCTGCCGCCATCCAGGCTCCGCCCGGCGAGCATTTCGTAGAGGAGAACGCCGATCGCGAAGATATCCCCCCGGGGAGAACGTTCCTCTCCACCCGGCGGCCGGGGGGATGCGACGGCGAGCCCGTTGGTCTCCGCGCCGGCAACCGCAAAGCCGCTGATCTTGACCCTGCCGTCGCGGCAGACGAAGACGCTGTCCCTGTCGAGGGCGCCATGGGCGATACCCAGCGGGTTCCCTTGGTCGTCGCGGCGGTTATGGGCGTATTCAATGGCGGAGCAGACCGCCCGGGCGATGAACAGCGCCGCGGCGGGGTGAAGGCCGCTGCCAGCTACCCGCGCCAGGAGGTCGCGCAGGCTGCGACCGTCGAGGTATTCCATGACGACATAGTGGCCAGCATCGCCGGATCCGCAGTCGTAGACATCGACGATGCTCTCGTGGTGAAGGAGGGCGGCGAGCCGCGCTTCACCGATGAAACGGGCGACGGCTTCGCCATCACCAGCCAACCGTGGCAGCAATTTCTTGATCAACACCGTCTTGGCGAACCCTTCGGCCCCCACCATGCGCGCGCGGAAGACCTCGGCCTGGCCGGAGATACCGAGAGACTCGAGCAGCTGGTATCGTTCACCCAGCGGTTGCGGGAAGGTGTGCTTCATGAAACCTGGCGATGACGGCAAAATGTCTCTGGTTGCCTGGGCAGGCCTGGCGGGGCGTGCGCCCGCTTGCACAGTCCGGGCCGGCGCCGGCCGTTTTTTGCTACCGGGCGCCCTGCCTCTCTGCAGACGGCTTCCAGCGAAAGCCGCCGGTCGCCTCCTCGGGGACTCAATAATAGCACAAATCCCTTGATTATCGAGGAGCAACTTCTTCGAGCGGGGGAAAAGGACCTCCCGCCGGACGTTCTCCCCGCTGTCAGCAACAGCCTTGCCAACCCTTCGAAATACATGGTCAATAACAGCGTCACGCTCGTGACAACAGCTGGCCGATCCTGCCACGCCGTCGGAAAAGCTCTTTACAAGCGGCGGACAAATCCATTAAGTGTCAACAATCGTCGGTGGCCGCCGCCACCACACCACCCGAGGACTCCGGAGCCACATGCAGCGTAAGATCCTTTTCGTCGATGACGACCCCATACTGCGCAGGGCGGTGCAGCTTGACCTGGAGAGCCTGCGCGAGCAGTTCGTCACCGTCGTCGCCGCCGACGGCTTCGAAGCCGTGAAAAAGCTGCAGAGCACCCCCTTCTCCCTGCTCGTCTGCGATCTCGTCATGCCGCGCATGGACGGCATCAGCCTCATCAACCACGTGCGCGAAAACTACCCCGACATCCCGGTGATCGTCGTCTCCGGCGTCCCGGCGGAGAGGATGAGGCAGCTGGCGGAGGCACCGGACGTCCTCGCCTACATCACCAAGCCCTACCAGCCCGAAGACTTCGCCGCGGAGATCCTCGCCGCGCTGCGCCGCGAGGCCGAGGGCGGCATCATGTACGACGTCTCCCCCGCCGTCTTCCTGCAGTTCGTCGAAATGGACGGCCGCACCTGCACGATCAGGGTGCTCGATAAAAGCGGGCGCCACGGCGGCATGCTCTATTTCATCGACGGCAATCTCGTCGACGCGCGCATCGACAACCTGCACGGCATGGACGCCGCCCTCAAGCTCTTCACCTGGGAAACGGTGACGCTCTTTCTGCGCAACGACTGCCCGCCGCGGCCCAACGTCATCGACAGCGGCCTGCAGCCGATCATCATGAAGGCCGCCGGCATGCGCGACGAAGCCGACACCCCGGAGACGGTAGACCCGGACGAGGTCTTTGCCGACCCCGACGACACCGTCGAGCGTCTCTTCCCGGACGAGGGCGACGAAGAGGTCGAGGGAGTGGCCGAGATCCTTGCCATGTTGCGCGACAAGGCCGAATACCGCGGCCAGGCCGCCGATATCGTGGTGGGGAATGGGGCGGAGAAAGCCATCGCCAGTCTCCACTTGCTGGGGAAAACCGCCGGGCTCGGCGAGTTCCGCGCCGGCCGTATCGAGGATGGCCGCTCCAGCAGGCTGCTCCTCGCCACCCCGCGCCCCGCCCTGGTCAGCGTGCCGACCAAGGAGGCGGAGCGCCTGCTCACTCTCCTCAAGGACAACAGCCGAAAAGACGACGACCGCTCGCCGGCCTGAACGAAGGCCGTCAGCGCGCGGCGCTGGTCAGCTGCGTCACCTCGTTGCCGGGAAGCTCGGTCTCGAAACGGACGTGCAGGGAATATTCGTTGCCGACGAAGTCGTGGCAGCGCACCGCCATCACCGTGCCGGTGCGCTGCAGGGGATCAACGGCCGACTTGGGCCGCAAATGGATACGGATCATCTTGCCGAGCAGGGCGGCGGCACTCTTTTTCTTCGAGAAGCGCAAGGTCAGGGCGACACCGCCGCGGGAGAGGTCGAGCAACTCGCCCTTGGCGGTCAAGCCGGTGTCGCTGCCCTGGTTGTCGAGAAGGTCGATGACCACCCGCCCCTGGGCCCTGCGCCGCTCGTGGACGCGCCGTGAGCGGCGGTTCTTCTGGAAGAGCGCGCCGGTGGTGGGAAATCTGGCGCAGTAGTCCTGGAGCTTGCCATACAATGCCGGCTGGCTCTCCTTCAAGGCGATCAGCCTGCCGCGGCGCAGCACCGACAACTGCGCCCCGCGACTGACCACATCGACTGTCCACACCGAAGCGTCGAAGAAATTCTCGGCGCCGACGATCTCCCCCGGCCCATAGGTCCACAGCAGCACCTGGCGCCCATCACTCTCGGCGACCATCTGCACCTGCCCGCCGTTGACGAGAAAGAGGGAGGCGTTGAACTCCCCATGGCGCACCACGACCTCGCCATCGACATAGCTGCGCTCTGGGGCGGCATGGTAGAGGGCGGCGAACTCCTCGCGGGACAGGCTGCGCAGCAGGTCTTTCCAGGTCGACTGCACATCGAGACCGATGGAAGCAGTCTTTTCCTCCTCGATCAGCTCGGCGGCACGAATCCCCGCCAGCAGGGCCATGGGGTCGATCTCCAGCAGACGCTCGCGCAACCGCTCGGCCTCTTCGAAGCGGTGGCCGCGGGCGTAGCGGCCGATCTTCTCCATGATCAGTTCGATGGCCAGCTGTTTGTCGCCTCCGGCCAGCGCCGCCTGGACTTCCGCCTCGTCGTCGCCACCGCCAACAGCGGTCTGCGCCGCAGGCGCCAAGGCCCGTTGCTCCTCGCCCTGACGGACAAGCAGGGCGGAGAGATAGGTCCTCCCCCCCTCGTCCATCTGGGGCAGCATGGCCTGCAGCACCTTGCGGCACATGGCGGCGTCGGCAAGTTTCTCGGCAACGCTGTCGAAAGCCTGACGGATGGCGACCAGGGCGGTGTCGCCGCGCAGCCCGACGGCAATCACCCCCAGGGGGATGCGCCGCAGGCAATAGCGACCATCGGCGAAGCAGAACTCCGCCGCAGCCGCCCCTTCGAGATTGTCGAGAACCGCCGCCCAGGCCGGATTCTCCTCCCCTCCGGGCAGCTCACCGCCGGCGAGGCTGCGATAGAGCACCACCCCGTCGAAGGAGAGCAGCAGCACCTCCTGTACCGTCGTCACTCGTGCAAGTTTTCGTAAAAAGGAATGCATCGACAGGTACCTTTCATCCTCTTCCGGCATGGCCGGGGAACAGCGGCGCCGCACGGGCAGCGCCGACCAGCGGCGACAAGGGCTTAGAAGAGCAGCCGGTGCCGCACCGTCTTCGGGGCATGGGCCGCCAAGACGGCGGCGACAAAGAGCAGCAGCATCGTCTCCCTTCCCGGGAAAAGACCATGGAACACCGCTCCCAACAAGATTATTTTCACCAGGGTCACCACCCCGGCCAGTTCCCGCCACAACTGGCGGTGACGCAGCCACTCACTGCCGAGCAGCAGGAAACCGCTCGCTGTAGCGAGCACCGAGTAGCCGCGCAGTTCCGGCAGGGCATCACCATGGAGAAAGACAGCCAGCACCACGCCGGCGCCAACGAGGTGGACCGCCCTGACGGCGATCGACAGGCCGAGCACCCAGAAGGGCCGAGCGCCGATCCTGCCCATGGCACCGTCCCTCTGCCGCCCTCCTTCCGAATTCATTGTCTTCCCTCTCTCTTCTCTGGCAAGTTCAGTCTCCTTCTCAGGCGGGAAAGAGCTTGCTGCGGAAGAGAAAGAAGACCGCCCCGAGCAGACAGCACCCGGCCCAGAGATAATCGAGGGAGAGCTTTTCCTTCATGTAGAAGATGGAAAAGGGCACGAAGACGAAGAGGGTGATGACCTCCTGGAGGATCTTCAGCTGTCCCACCGGCATGATCTGATGGCCGACGCGATTGGCCGGCACCTGCAGAAGGTATTCGAACAGGGCGATCCCCCAGCTGAGCAGGGCGGCGATGATCCACGGCTTGTGGGCGTGGTTGCGCAGGTGCCCGTACCAGGCGAAAGTCATGAAGACATTGCTGCAGCAGAGCAGGAATACGGTAATGGCAAATCTGTTCATGGCGACCCGGGTTTCACGGCATAGACCTGCGGAGCCTCGCTCCGCCCCATTTACAGCAAGCTGTATAGTGTACACCAGCTCCCGCCCACCATCCACAGCCTTTTCGCACCCCACCAGCCATCGAGCAAAAAAGATAGTCAGCGCGCGGCTGCGGCCTCGTTACGACCAGGCACCCCTCTCACCTGGCGCCACCAATCGCCGGGCCCGGGAAGGTACTCTGCGAGGCAGGTAACGCGCCCTCGGAAGCTGCGCGGACACGCTCTCCGCGCTCCTCAACGCCTCGCCCGCGTTCAGCCGTTGCTCTTCACCCTGGGAAAGATGGCGATGATCGGCAAGGTGAAGAGCGGTACCACCGCCATCGCGGTCAGCACCGGGCGGATGGCGAAATGGTCGGCGAGCCGCCCGATGATGGGGGTGATCGCCCCGCCCAGCCCATAGGCGAAGCCCATCATCAAACTGGCCACCATCGACCGCCCCTTGGGCGCCAGGGTCTGGGCCATGGTCACCCCGAGAGGCAGCGGCGCGAGCACGAAGCCCCCGGCCAGGGCCGCCCCGAAATAGACCCATTGCCCCTCGAGCTGCATGAGGAGCCACAGGGCCGGGGCCATGCACAGGTAGGAGAAGAAAAAGACCGGCTTGAAGCCGATGCGGTCGGAGATATGGCCGGCGAGCAGGCCGCTGATAGTTCCGGAAACGGTAAAGATGGAATAGATCGCCCCGGCCGAGACGACGCTGAAGCCTTCCTGCACATAGAGCACCGGCATGAAGGTGAGGAAGGCCTGGCCGGTGATGGCGCGCAGCAGCATGACCAGCCAGATGAGGGCGACGATCTTCCACGCCGCGCCGAGGCTCTCCTTGAGCGCGCCGATGAACCCGTTGCGGCGCATGCCCTCGCTCTGCGGCCGGGGAATGACACGGTAGAGGTAGATCAGCAGCAGCAGCCCGGCGATCATCGTCCACGGCATTGCTTCCAGGCCAAAGGAAGCCACATACCAGGTGATGAACAGTGGCCCGAGACCGAAGGCCAACGTCCCGCCGGTATTGAACACCGACATCGACAACCCGGCCTTGCTGCCGGCGTAGAGCGGCACCATGCCGGTCACCGAGGGGTGGAACATCGACGAGCCGATCGAGCCGAGAGCAACGCAGAAGAGGAGCGCCCAGAAGTTGGGCGAGACCCCCGACAGGGGGATGAAGACGATGGGCAGGGCCAGGCCGATGAACATGAAGGCCCGGGTGGCGTAACGGTCGGCGAAGTAGCCGACGGTCGGCTGGATGATGAAGGCGAGCAGGCGCATCATCCCGGCAATGACCCCGATCTCAGTGAGGCTCAAGCCGAGCTTGTCGACGAAGACCGGGAAAAGCGGGGTGATGAAGGCGGTGTAGAAATCGCCGGTGAAGTGGATCAGGGTCAGGGCGAAGAGGATCTTGAGATTGGTCGACATGACAGGGTCCCGTTGCGGAAAAGAGGTGGTGAGAGCCGGCAGGACCCTTCACGGGAGCGTCGACAGCGCCATATAATCGCCATCGACCGGGGAAAGTCAAACCCTATCGCAGCTTCCACTGCGGATTTCTCTTGCCGAGAAAGGCCGCCACCCCCTCGTGGGCGTCCTCGGTGGTGCAGAGTCGGGCGAAGGCCTCGTTCATATAGTGGAACTGCTTGTGGTATTCCATGTCTTCGGCTTGATAGAAGGCGCTCTTGGCGATCTGCACCGCCAGCGGGCTCCTCGTCGCCAGGTCTTCCGCCCACTTGAGGGCTTCGCCGTCGAGCTCCTCATGGGGTACCACCCGGTTGACCAGGCCCAGTTCCATGGCCTCCTGGGCCTTGAGAAGGTTGCCGTAGAGGAGCAGCTCGAGGGCCTTCTTGCGGCCGACGCAGCGCATCACCGGGAGAATCGGGCCGACACAGTTGAGGCCGACGTTGATGGCGGTGAGGCCCATCTTGACACGCTCGGAGGCGATGACCAGGTCGGCGGCGGCGGCCAGCCCCATGCCGTTGGCGGTGGCCACCCCCTGCAGCTGGGCGATGACCGGCTTTTTCATGGTGGAGATGGCCACCAGCGGGTTCTCCATCCACTCGATCCAGCGGCGGTAGTCGTTGGCCGACTTGCCCTCCAGCTCCTTGACATCGATACCGGCGCAGAAGGCGCGCCCGGAGCTCTTCAGCAGCACCACCCGCACCTCCTCGTCCTTTTCCATGGCCAGCAGGGCGGCATGCAGCTCCCCGGCCATCTCGCTGGTAAAGGTGTTGAGCTGCTCCGGCCGGTTGAGGGTGACGATGCCGACGTGGGTGGGGGTTTTCTCGACAAGAATCGTTGCGAATTGCATAGTGTTCCTCCCTTGTGCCTGTTGCGACTGCGGTGGTGGTGGAAGACTGCGCCGAAAAGCGGGTGACAGCGCACGATTCCCCCATTTTGCGTATTTGTCAAGAACATCGCTGCCCTCGGAGGCTGCCGCCTGCCCCTCCGCACGAGCCGATCTTTTCCTTTCGTTCGCCTTGGTCCCTGTGGTACAACAGGGAAGAGGGCGGCAGGCAGGCCACGCTGGGCCGCCCCTCCTCCCGCCCCGGCGGAATCCTTGTCGGCCCGGCCCGCCGCCCCTGCGGGCCGCATCTCTCACCCCCTTCAGGAGCCAACACCCACGCCATGAACGCCATAACGACCGTGACGCTTGCCGCGGTGATCACCGCCGCCCTGGCCGGCCCCGCCGAGAGCGAGACCATCCGCCACACCCTGCGCTGCGAGAGCAAGGACTTCTCTTCGCGAAGGTGCGCCCTGCCACTGGCGCCACGCAGATCGGAGATCGAGGAGATCCGCCTGGTGCGGCAGCTCTCCACCAAGCCCTGCCAGGAGGGCCGCACCTGGTTCGCCGACGAGTCGGAGATCCTCGTCAAGAATGGCTGCCGCGCCGAATTCCAGGTGGTTTACCGGGTCTATGGCGGATTTGACCGCTACGAGCGGCCCCGCCACGACTACCACCCCGGCGACAAACCCTGGCCGCCGCCCCCGGGCTTGCGCACCGACCCCAGCGAGGTGGTGATGCGCTCTTTCGAGGACGTCCTCGGCCGGCCCCCGTCGCGCAACGAGCTGCGCTACTATCGTGAGATGATCATTGATCGCGGCTGGAGCGAACGCGACGTTCGCCGCGACCTGCGCGAGGGGCGGCGACAAGACCTGCTGCGCGGCCGCTAGAGACAGCCTGGCCGCGGAACACGGGAGAAATGGCGCTTGGGCCGGGTGGAACCCTACAGCCCCTCGGCCATGAGGCGCAGGTCCTCTTCGGGGATGATCCCCAGGGAGCTGAACTGTTCTTTGGTAAACAGGGCGAAATCCCCCTCCGCCGAGGCGCAGAGCCGCTCCCCGTCATCGAAGATCTCGCCCCGCACCGTTGCCCGCCGCTCCCCGCGCCACTCGGTGATGGCGCCTATGGCACTGACCGTTGCACCGACATGGATGGGGCGGTGGTAACGCACCGTCATGCTCCTGGTGAGGATGAAGCGCCGGGCGACGACGATGGCCGTCCAGCTCATGATCTCGTCGAGAATGGTGGCGATGACGCCGCCGTGCACCAGATTGCTCCAGCCGCGAAACTGGCCAGGGATGGTCAGCGCGGCACGCACCTGGTCGCCGCGGCGGGCGAAGGTCATGTGCAGCCCGTGAACATTGTCCGGCCCGCAGCCGAAACAGTGCTTGTCGATGTTGGGCAGCGGCTGCCAGGGCTGCCCTGAGGAAGAAAGTGGCGTTGTCATGATCGCGGACCTGCCGGATTGAAAAAAGTCGTTGGATTCCCGCCCGGTCAGCGGGGCAGGGAGAAGCGCCGATAGATTTCCCTGCCGACGCGCATCGGGCGCAGCGTGCGCAGGTCGATGGGGCACCACAGGGTGCGCGCCCTGGCCACGGTCTTGCCATCGCCGGGGCGCACGAACTCGACGAAACGCTCGAAGATGTTCTTCTCGGCGACGCCGACCCAGGTGCGCGCCACCAACTCGTCGCCAAGACGGGCGGCGCTCTGGTAGTCGATCTCGTGACGGACCACCACCCAGCCGATGGCCGCCCTTTCCTCCTCCGTCGCCCGCGCTAGCCAGTGGGCGGTTGACACCTCCTGGACCCAGCGCACGTAGACGACGTTGTTGACGTGATCGAAGAGATCGATATCGCCTGCGGCAACGGTTATCGGCACCTCGAACCGCTCTCCGGGCATTTCACTCGACATGCGTTCCTCCAACGGCGGTGTCGCCACGATCTCCTGGCAACGTCGCCCGATTACCCCGCCTGGCAGGACCAGGCCGACCATACCCACCCACGGCGGGACTTGCCTCCAGCCATGGGCCGGCACCCATCTCCTCAAGGGTTCATACCTCCGCCCGATGGGAAAAATCCACCCTTTTTTCGCCCAGCCCTGTTTTGTCAGACCCATACCGGGGAGAATCGCCCCGGACCGGCGATTAGCCATTGACAAAAGTTAGAGCTGTCGAAACGTTTTCCTCACGCGGCAGGGATGCGCCGCCCCGCCAGGGCCCGCCCCGCCGCCAGGTGAAAACATGTCCCGCCAGGGACTTCTCGTTTATGCAGCACAGAGGAGAATGTCATGAGTCATACGCTACCCCCATTGGGCTATGCCTACGATGCGCTTGAACCGTTCATCGACGCGAAAACCATGGAGATCCACCACACTAAGCACCACCAGACCTATATCGACAAGCTCAACGCCGCCATCAAGGGCAACGGGGCGCTGGAGGCACTGCCCGTCGAAAACCTGGTGGCCCGTCTCGACGAGGTCCCCGAGGCCATTCGCACCGCGGTGCGCAACCACGGCGGCGGCCATGCCAACCACAGCTTCTTTTGGCCGACGCTGAAAAAGGACGTCGCCGCGCAGGGCCCGGCGGTGGAGGCCATCGCCAGGAAGTTCGGCAGCCTCGACGCCTTCCGCGAATCCTTCGCCAACGCCGCCACCCTGCTCTTCGGCAGCGGCTGGGCCTGGCTGACGGTGTCCGGCGGTGAGCTGGAGATCGTCACCACCGCCAACCAGGATTCGCCGCTGGCCCTCGGCAAGGCTCCGGTGCTTGGCCTTGACGTGTGGGAACACGCCTATTATCTCAAGTACCAGAACCGGCGGCCGGAGTACATCAGTGCCTTCTTCCACATCATCAACTGGGAGCGGGTCAACGAGCTCTATCTCGCCGCCGGCAGGTAACGGGCCCACCTTGAGGCAACAGAGGGGCGGGAAGGCCCCCGTGCGGGCCAGCCCGCCCCCCCACTGATTAACAGGCAAATGATGCGTCCAGCTCTCCTCGTACTTCTCGCCCTGCTCTTCTTATCCCCTGCGGCCCAGGCCTACCAGGCCAAGGTTGTCGGCGTGGCCGATGGCGACTCGCTGACCGTGCTTTATAATGGCCGGGAACGGGAGCTCCGTCTCTACGGCATCGACGCGCCGGAAAAAAAACAGGCCTTCGGGCAGAAGGCCAAGGGCGAGATCACCGCCCTCTGCGCCGGCAAGGTTGTGGAGGTCGAGGAACTCGACGAGGACAGCTACGGTCGGGCGGTATCCTGGGTGACCGTCGACGGCAGAAGCATCAACGAGACGATGGTCTTTTCCGGCTATGCCTGGGTTTATCGCGCCTACTGCCGAGACGAGGTGCGATGCGCGAGCCTGCTGCGCCTCGAGGCCGAAGCACGGGACAGCAAGCGCGGGCTGTGGCGCTACCGCGATCCCTTGCCGCCCTGGAAGTGGCGGCAAGAGCGTCGCACATAGGCCAAGGCCGCCGCGAAAGAGCAGATGGCCGCCTGTCGTGGCGGGAATTGACGGGAGAAAAATCTGCTGGATTGTGCCTTTGCGGAAAGCTCAACGCAGCTGGCTGTCCTTGCTGCCGCGACGGTTATAGAGGGTGAGATCCTGCTGCTGTCGTTCGATCTCGCTCTGGCAGGCGATGCAGAGTCGCACCCCGGGCAGGGCCTGGCGGCGCTTTTCAGGAATCGGGGCCGCGCATTCCTCGCAGTGGGTCAGGCTGTCGCCGCTG
>JANJUM010000036.1 GCA_024710585.1 Desulforhopalus sp. | reverse complement strand
GATCGCTGTACCCGGGGTGTCCATCGAGCAGGGAGGCAATGGCGACGGCGATGTCGTCATCACCGCCGACGGCGGCACCATCAATACCGCCGTGTCCAGCCAGAACCTTCTCGTGCGCGGCGACCATAATACCTTGAACGGCGCCGGGCCGGTGCTCACCCTCACCGTCGAGGGCAGTCACAACAAGGTGGAGCTACGCGACGGGGTCAAGCGCATCGTGGTCAGCGGCGACGACAACGTCATCATCTACCCCAACAAGGATGCCAAAGTAGAAGACCACGGCAAGCGCAACCTCTTCCGTAAGGGTTAGACGGGGTGTTTCTCCACCGCCTGAGCAGGGTTGCTCTGCTGCTCGGCACCCTCGCGCTGCTCTTTGTGGCTGGCTGCGCGCCACCGCCGCGACCTTTGCAGAGTGGAGCGCCGGCACCTGGGGACCGCACTTTCACGGTGTGGATGCTCTCCGACATCCAACCGTCGACCAGGGAAGAGCGCATCCGCTTCGAGCGCACCATCGCCGATGTCAAGGGCCTGGGCATACGCGTCGATATGGCGGTAATCGCCGGCGATCTTCTCAAGGGGCGCAGCGGCGACGAGGCCTTCGCCTGGTTTCTCGCCGCCCGCGCCGCGGCCCCGGTGGCCCGCTGGTACGAGATCGCCGGCAACCACGATCGCCGCTCAGCGGCAAATTTCGACAGGTATTTTTCCCGGCCGCCGGCCTATGGCGTCCGCTTCGGCAATGCCCTCATGCTGCTCCTCTCCGACACCCTGCCCAGTTCGGCGACGGAGATTTCCGACGCCTCCTTTCAGTGGTGGCGGCGCATGGTGCTAGAAAATGATGACAGCATCCTCTTAACCGTCAGTCACGGCCAGCTTCAGGGCAGCGGCCTGCTCGGCTCGATGTTCGCCAGCCGGGTGATCGTCGATTCCGGCCGTTTCGAGGAGGTACTGCGGCAGCGGCCGGTGAGCCTGTGGGCCTCCGGCCATTCCCATCTGGCGCACCGCCTGCCGGGCACCTTCTCCTGCCGTGAGGAACTTGGCGGCACCTGCTTCATCAATGTCAGCGCCATCGATGCCGGGCTCTTCGGGGCCAGCGAGTCGCGCTTGCTGATCTTCAGCGAAGGCTCGTCGCTCCTCACCATCCGCTCCCGCGACCATGACCGCGGCCGCTTCAACGAGGACCTCGAACTCGTCGTGACCCTGCCGCGGCCCTTCGTCTATCCTTCCGGAGAACCAGAGGTCCTGCCCGGCCCCTGAGCCGGCCCGGTCTTATGCCGCCAGGCCCCGGGCCTCCTTGAAGCGCACCAGCTCGGTGAGCAGCTCGCAGGTCGGGGTGGCCACGCCCAGCCTCCTGCCCTGGCTGACGACATAGCCGACCAGGGCGTCGACCTCGGTGGGTTTGCCGTTTTCCACGTCCTGCAGCATGGAGGCGCGGTGGTTGTAGGTGACCGGCAGCAGGGTGGCGTAGAAGGTTTCCCGATAGGCGGCGGCGCTGGCCCAGGGGGTGCGGCCGCCAAGGGCGCCAATGACGGCGAAGGTCTCGTCCATGACCTTGTCCATGATGCGCCGCGTCTCCTCCCGCTCCCCGAGAAGCCCGTAGTGTACCCCGAGGATGGCACCCAGGGGGTTGAGGGCGCAGTTGTAGAGGAGCTTGGCGAACAGCGAGGGGTTGATGTCGGGCACCGCCACGGTGGGGTGGCCGGCGGCAGCCAGGGCGTCGGCCAGGCGAGTGGCGGTCGCGGGGATGACTGTGCCCCCGCTTGGCCCGATATGGATGGCGTCGGCGCACACGGTGATGGTCGCCACCCCCGGGGCGGAGAGGGCAAAGCCGGTGATGACCCGCGCCCCGAGGCTTCGTTCGGGGCCAAAGGTGGCTACGACCCGCTCGACATTGCCGCAGCCGTTCTGCATCGACACGACCACCCCCGCCCTCTCGCCGAGGGAGGCGATGTCGGCCACCGCGGCCTCGGTGTCGTAGGCCTTGGTGGTGAGCAGCACGTAATCGTAAGGGCCGCAGCCCTCGCCGAGGCTGGCCAGGGGGTGGCAGTTTTCGGGCGGGGCGGTGAACTCACCGAAGATGCCGGTGACGCGCAGCCCGGCCGCGCGGATTGGCTCGAGAAAACGTGGGCGGAGCAAGAGGTCGACCTGGTGGCCGGCCGCGGCAAGCATCGCGCCGAGGGCCTGACCGAGGGCCCCGGCGCCGTAGACGAGAAGGTTCATGGGCGTGTCGCTCAACATAGGATTGTCGGAATGGGGGCGCGTCGTGGTGGGCACGCTGCGCAGGAAGGGCTAGCTTTACCCTTCGGCGGGGGCTTTGTCAATGTGCCGCGGAGGGACCGGGCGGGCCGGGGAAAGCGGATTTTTTGCTTGCCGCGCTGCCGCTCTTGCTTATCTTACCCACCATGACCGCGCCGGGGTAGGGGTTTTGGGCTCTGGCGAGGAGTCGGCATGATCGCCTTCGGAGCCTCATTTTTCGTGGAGAACATCAATGCGATGGTTCAAGAAGAAGACCCTGACTTCCATGGCCAGGACATGCGGCTGAGCGGCCAAGATCGGTCCGGCGGCTCTGTCGGACGCACTCAAGGGCCTCGATTTCAAGCGTAACTCTAACCTTCTCGTCGGTATCGAGACCTCCGACGATGCCGCCGTCTACCGCATCAGCGACGAGGTGGCGATGATCAACACTGTCGATTTCATCACCCCGCCGGTGGATGACCCCTACTGGTTCGGACAGATCTCCGCCGCCAACTCTATCTCCGATGTCTACTCCATGGGCGGCAAGCCGCTGACTGCCCTGAACCTTGTCATGTTCCCGGCCAAGAAGCTCGACATGGGCATCCTCCGTGACATCCTGCGCGGCGGCAACGACAAGGTGGTGGAGGCCGGGGCCTGCCTCGCCGGGGGGCACTCGGTGGATGACAACGAGCCCAAGTACGGGCTGTGCGTCAGCGGCGTCGTCCACCCCCAGCGCATCATCACCAACTCCGGGGCCAAACCGGGCGACTCGCTGGTGCTCACCAAGCCGCTCGGCTCGGGGGTGCTCTTCAACGCCACCCGCGCCGGCAAGTTCAACCCCCGCGAGTTGGAGCGCTCGGTATTGCCGGTGCTTGCCGCTCTGAACGGCTCGGCCATGGACAAGGCCCTGGCCTACGACCTGCACGCCTGCACCGACATCACCGGGTTCGGCCTGCTCGGTCACCTGCTCGAGATGGCGGCCGGCTCGGGGGTGCAGGCGGTGGTCGACTATGCCGCCCTGCCTTTTTACGAGGGGGCGCAGCTGATGTACGAGCGAGGCCAGACCACCGGCAGCAACAAGGCCAACCGCCAGCTGGTGGCCCGCTACCCCATGCTCGTCGAGCGGCAGCTCGCGAAAAGCGAGGAAGAACTCCTCTACGACCCGCAGACCTCGGGGGGGCTGCTGCTCGCCCTGCCTTCCGATCAGGCGCGTCGGCTGCTGGCCGATCTGCACGGCATCGGCATCGGCCGCGCCTCCCTGATTGGCGAGCTTGTCGCAGGCTCGCCAGGAGTGGTCATCCATTAGGAGTAACGGGGGCGTCGCCGACCCGGCCGCGCCCCCGTGCCTCGGCGGCAAAGCGGCTGTATTCCTGATCGAAGCCGGCGAGGTGTTCGGTGATCCAGTTGCGCATGATCTTCATCAGCGAGGTGGAGAGCACGATGCGGTCTTCCTGCACGTCGCGGGTGATGGCTGAGATCTTTTCGCGGAAGATGTGGTGCTCGCGGCGGTGCCGCTCGAGTTCCGGATAGCCGAGCAGCTCCAGGTAGTGTTCCTCGGCGTCGAAGTGCTCAAGGGTGTAGGCGAGCAGGGCGGCAAGGACTCGCTTCCTGGTCTGCCCGGTGACTTCCGGGGTGTCGTGGAGCAGCGATTCGTGCAGCAGGTTATAGTGGTGCAGCAGCAGCCGGTGCTGCTCGTCCAGTTCGCGGTGCCCGACACTGAGCTCTTCCGTCCATTCGATTCTCGACATATTCCTCTCCTTTCGCGGTCTCTGGCTGACACAGCTCGCATCGACCCGCCCCGACGTTCTCCTCTAAAGATATTTCGTGGCATTGGCTACGGCAAGACGCTTCTTTTTTTTTCAAAGTACGGTATATAGAGGATGACAATCGGCATGGCGGCGGATTTCGGTTCTTTTAGGCCGGGGTCGTCTGCCTCGGCCGTACCCGCGCCACAGTCCGGCCAAGGTGCCGTGACTGGCCTTCGCCCGCGCCTCTTGCGCCAGCCTCGCCTGGGGAAGAAGCGTGCCCGCCGCACCGCACGCGGCCGACGGCTTGCGCGAAGCCGCCATTGCCCGACAGTTCCATCGATGCGTTGCCACGTCAGCTAACCTCAGCATGGAGAAGGAGCACGGGCCGATGAACACGCACCTGGCTGGAATCTTCCCCCGTACCGGGGGCCTCGAGGCGAGAAGGTCGACGACGCTGACCCTGACCCTGGCGTTCCTCGCCCTGCTTGCCGTCGCCGGCATCGTCGCCGGCATCCATTCCCTGGTGGTGGGGCATGAACACACCTTCGGCGTCAGCCGCGGCGTGCCCTGGGGCATTCTCATCGCCACCTACGTCTTCTTCGTGGTCATCTCCACCGGCCTGTGCATCGTCTCCTCCATCGGCCATGTCTTCGGCTTCAAGGAGTTCATGCCCATCGCCAAAAGGGCGGTGTTTCTGTCCATCGTCAATATCTCGGCCGGTTTTCTGGTCATCGCCTTCGAGATCGAGAGCTCGTGGCGCATGGTGGTGGGCAATGTCGTCGGCGCCAACCTCACCTCGAACATCTGGTGGATGGGTACCCTCTACGGTTTCTACCTGGTGCTCATGGTGGTCGAGTTCGTCATGCTGCAGCGGGGGCGGCATGGCCTCGCCTCGGCCTGCGGCCTGGCCGTGCTGCTGACCGGCATCGCCGCCAATTCCAACCTTGGCGCGGTCTTCGGCCTCCTCAACGGGCAGTGGTTCTGGCAGGGGCCTTATATGCCCATCTATTTCGTCACCTCGGCGGCGACCTCCGGAGCGGTGGCGATCATCTTCTATACGGTGCTCGCCTACAAGGTCAATGGCTGGCAGATGAGCGAGGCGATGAAACAGTCGCTGCATAGCATTGCCAAGCTGGCGGTGCTGATGCTGGCGATCATCGTCTTCTTCACCTTCTGGCGAACCGTGGCCGGAGTCACCGGCAGCGCCCCAGGCAGGCACGAGGCCCTGCTCAGCCTGCTCAACGGCCCCTATCGGTTCAACTTCTGGGCTGGCGAGGTGCTGCTTGGTCTGGTGCTGCCGCTGGCGCTGCTCCTCGTGACGAGAGGCCGCAATGTCAACGTCCTCTTCGTCGCCACGATCATCGCCATGGTCGGCATGTTCTTCATGCGCTACGACCTGGTGATACTTGGACAGCTGGTGCCGCCTTACCATGGCATGGGGCTTGTCGACTACCCCGAGTTCTACACCTATTCGCCGACACTGCACGAGCAGCTGGTGGTCGTCGGCGGCGCCGCCTTCTGCGGCTTGTTCTTCCTGCTCGGCGAGCGCTTTTTCCGCGGTCATCTCGTCGACTCGCACTGAGTTTGCGGCCAGATGGCGCGGGGCCTGCGTCCCGCGCCCGGCCGCCCCAAGGCAACCAGGGAGGTGTCCATGAACGACAAGGATGTGCAGCGCCGCGAAGCGCTCGGGACGGATCGGCGCCAGGAGATAAGCCTGCTCGAGAGAAGGGCCCTGCTGAAACTCGGCTTCGCCATCACCGGCGTCTTCCTTGGCGGCTCGGTCCTCTCCCTGGTGTCGGAGAGGAGAGCGGACGCGGCCGGTGCCCCGGCGATCGGCGGGTACCCCTACAACCCCCACTACACCATGGTCATCCGCGAGCGGCACTGTATCGACTGCGAGCTCTGCAAGGAGGCCTGCGTCAAGACCAACGGGGTGCCGGCCTACGGCTATAGAACCACCATCCTCGAGAAGCGCCGCGCCCTGGAAGAAGGCAAGTTCGAAACCACCTTCATGCCGGTGCTGTGCAACCACTGCAACAAACCACCCTGTGTGCGCGTCTGCCCGACCACCGCCACCTGGAAAGACAAGACCACGGGCATCGTCGGCATTTATCGGCCGTCGCTGTGCATCGGCTGCAAGACCTGCATGACAGCCTGCCCCTATAACGCCCGCTATTTCAACGAGGAGCGGCGGACCATCGACAAATGCGATTTCTGCTTCGCCTCGCGACTCTCCAAAGGCGAGAAGACCACCGCCTGTGCCGCCGCCTGCCCGGCCGACGTGCGGGTCTTCGGCAACCTCGCCGACCCGGGGGACCGGGTCTACCGGCTGCTTCACGCCCCGGAGACGATGATCTGGGTGCTGCGCCCGGAAACCGGGGCGGTGCCCAATGTCTTCTATGTCAACACCTGAGGTGGCGCCAGGCGAAACAGGGCGCGGCCACGCGGCGCCGCACCGCCAATCATAACCGGGGAGAGAGCGATGAGGATCTGGTTGGAAATGTCGATATTTGCCATGGCGCTGCTGCTCCAACCTTTGTCGCACGCGGCCGACAAAGGCGGGAATCAGGCCGGAGAACCCTATGACGAAGACACCTACGGCCCGCAGGCGCCCACCGTCTGGGTGAAGCCGGTTAAGAGCGTCATCTTCGAACACCGTGTGCACACCATGGATGCCGGGCTCGACTGCGGCTCCTGTCACGACGATCTCTTCGAGATGAGCAGCGGCGCCGCCGCCGAGAAGGACGACTTCACCATGGCCGCCATCTATAAGGGAAAATATTGCGGCTCCTGCCACGACGGTTCGACCGTCTACAACGCCAACACCCGCTGCACGACCTGCCACATCGGGGTGCGCGGCCATCAGCGCCTCGAGAGAGCACAGGCCGAGAAGGGAAGGGCGAAATAGCAGAGCGGAGCTGTGCAATAGCGAAAGGGGGGAGAGGCGATACCGCCTTCTCCCCCCTTGTCGTTTGTGGCGTGGCTGCCGCGACATCTCCGCGGCTCAACCGAAGCGGCCGGTGATATAGTCCTCGGTGAGCTTGTGACGGGGGTTGGTGAAGATGCGCTCGGTGGGGCCGACCTCGATGAGGTCGCCGAGATGGAAATAGGCGGTGCGCTGCGAGACCCGCGAGGCCTGCTGCATGGCGTGGGTGACGATGACGATGGAGTATTGGGTGCGCAGTTCGGCAATCAGTTCCTCCACCTTGGCGGTGGCGATGGGGTCGAGGGCCGAGCAGGGTTCGTCCATGAGGATGACCTCCGGGCTGACGGCGATGGCCCGGGCGATGCAGAGCCGCTGCTGCTGCCCGCCGGACAGCCCGGTGCCCGGTTCGCGCAGGCGGTCCTTGACCTCTTCCCATAGCCCGGCCTTATGCAGCGAGGTCTCGACGATCTCGTCCAACTCGTTCTTGTCTTTGGTCAGACCATGAATTCTTGGCCCGTAGGCCACGTTATCGTAAATGGATTTAGGGAATGGGTTTGGCTTCTGGAAGACCATGCCCACCCTGGCCCGCAGGGGCACCACGTCCACCGTCGGGTCGTAGATATTGATGCCATCGAGGCGGATCTCGCCTTCGACGCGGCAGGCGCCGACCGTGTCGTTCATGCGGTTGAGACAGCGCAGGAAGGTGGACTTGCCGCAGCCCGAGGGGCCGATCATCGCCAGCACCTGGTTGCGGCCGATGTCGATGCTGACCTTGCTGATCGCCTGCTTGCCGCCGTAAAAAACGTCCACCTCGCGGCAGGTCATGCGCGGGTCGTCGACGAAGGGGGTGCCGACGGTCTTCCGCTCCTGCGGACTGGCGTCGCCGAGCCTCTCCTGCAGGCTTGCGGCTTTGCCGCCGTAGAGGGGAAAGGTTTGTTCGGTCATCCGGTACACTCCTGCTTCCATGGTCTGCTCACTCGTGCTCTCTGTCAACGGTGGCACCCCGGTGGCGAGGGGGCTCCCCCTCGCCACCGGGGCGGTCTTGGTGTTGTGCCTGTCCCGATTATTTCATGGCCATCGGGGTGAGGTTGGCGACGGACTCCGCCACCTTCTTGCGCTCGGCGTCGGGCATGGCGATGAGGCCCTTGTCGGCCAGATAGCCGTCCTTGCCCCAGGCCTTGTCATTGGTGAACTCGGCGAGGAAGCCCTTGATGCCGGGTATCACCTCGACGTGGGCTTTCTTGACGTAGAAGAACAGCGGCCGCGACACCGGGTAGGAACCGTCGGCGATGGCATCGTAGCTGGGGCCCTTGCCATCGATCACCGAGCCTTTGATGACGTCGGCATTCTGGTCGAGGAAGGAAAAGCCGAAGATGCCCATGGCTTTGGGGTTGGCCTGCAGCTTCTGCACGATGAGGTTGTCGTTCTCGCCGGCCTCGACATAGGCGCCGTCCTCGCGGACCGTCTGGAAGACCTTGGCGAAGGCTTTGGCATCGGCTTTCTTCATCGCTTTGAGGCTGTCGATCTTCTCTGCGCCCACTTCCATGACCAACTCGACGAAGGCGTCGCGGGTGCCGGAGGTCGGCGGCGGGCCGAGGACCTCGATCTTGCTGTCCGGCAACTCGGCGTTGACTTCCTTCCAGGTCTTATAGGGGTTGGCGATGAGCTTGGCGGGATCCTTGGGGTCGGGCACTTCCTTGGCCAGGGCGAGGAAGATGTCCTTGCGGCTCACCTTGAACTCTGGCGCCGCCTTGGCGTTGGCAAGGACGATGCCGTCATAGCCAATCTTCACTTCGACGATCTCCTTGACGCCGTTGTCGGCGCAGGTCTTCATCTCCGACTCCTTGATGGCCCGCGAGGCATTGGAGATATCCGGGTGATCGACGCCGACGCCGCCGCAGAACAGCTTGAAGCCGCCGCCGGTGCCGGTCGACTCGATCTTCGGGGTCTTGGCGCCGCTTGATTTGCCGTACTGCTCGGCAACCACGGTGGAGAAGGGGTAGACGGTGGAGGACCCGACGATGGAGATATAGTCCCGCGCCGCCATGGCCGGGCCGGCCATGAGAATCGTCAGTCCAGCTGCTGCTACGAGGTGAGAAACGTTCATTGCTGCTCCTTTCAATAAGGGTGGGGTGATTGCCCGTTGGGCGTTAGTGGTATGCTCCTATTAAAATCACCGTGCGTTAGCGTTCTGTTACCATTTTATTTCGAAACGCTTACGAAGGTAGATGGCCAGGCTGTTCATGGTCATCAGGAAGGCGAGCAGGATGATGATCGCCGCCGAGGTTTTTTCGGTAAAGCCGCGCTCCGGGCTATCGGCCCAGAGATAGATCTGCACCGGCAGCACCGCCGCCGGGTCGCCTATCGAACCCGGGACGTCGGCGATGAAGGCCACCATGCCGATCATCAGCAGCGGCGCCGTCTCGCCCAGGGCATGGGCCATGCCGATGATGGTGCCGGTGAGCATGCCGGGCAGGGCCAGCGGCAGCACGTGGTGCACCACCGTCTGCATCTTCGAGGCGCCGATGCCCAGGGCCGCTTCGCGGATGGACGGCGGCACCGATTTGAGTGCGGCGCGGCCGGCGATGATGATCGTCGGCAGGGTGAGCAGGGCCAGCACCAGGCCGCCGACGATGGGGGTCGAGCGCGGCAGGCCGAAGAAGTTGATGAATACCGCCAGTCCGAGGAGACCGAAGATGATGGATGGTACCGCCGCCAGGTTGTTGATGTTGACCTCGATGAGGTCGGTCCACCGGTTCTGCGGGGCGAACTCCTCGAGGTAGATGGCAGCGGCGACGCCGACCGGAAAGGAGAGCATCAGGGTGATGACCAGCGTGAGCATGGTGCCCTTGACGGCGCCAAGGACGCCGGCCAGCTCAGGCTCGCGCGAGTCGCCGCCGGTGAAGAAGGCGGTGTTGAACTGCGTCTCCAGGCGGCCCTGGGAGGCGAGGGTGTCGAGCCAGGAGAGCTGCCGGTCGTTGATGCGGCGGTTCTCCTCGGGGAGGTCGCGGTCAATCTTGCCCTTTTGCAGCATGTCGACATCGTCGTCGGCGGGCAGCCATACCTGCTGCCTGGTGCCGATCAGCCTGGGGTTGGCGAGGACCATCTCGCGCAGCTGGTAGGCGGCGCCGCTGCTGAGCAGGGAGAAGAGCTGCCTCTTGTCGCGGCGGTCGACGACCTCGGGGAAGGTCTCCGTCAGGGCATGCTTGACCAGGGCCGTGTAGTCGGCGGCGGCGAGGTTCTCCTTGACGAAGTGCTTTTCGGCGAAGTCGATGTCGAGCATGATGTTAGTCCGCACGAAGGCGCTGTGCCCCTCGCGGACGATATGGAAGAAGAGCAGGGCGATAAAGGCCAGCGACAAGGCGATGGCTCCCAGGCCGATGCGCTGGAACCACTTGTCGGTGCGGTAGCGTCGCTTGAGGTCGCTGGCCGGGGCGAGCAGGTCGGGACGGGCGTTCATGGCAGTCTGGGTTCCGTTGTCATTCATAATGTTCGCGGTAGCGGCGCACGACGCGCAGGGCGATGAAGTTGAGGATCAGGGTAAAGAAGAACAGCAACAGGCCGAGGGCGAAGGCGGCCAGTGTCTTGGGACTGTCGAACTCCTGGTCGCCAACCAGCAGGGTGACGATCTGCACCGTCACCGTGGTCACCGCCGCCAGCGGGTTGACCGAGAGGTTGGCGGACAGCCCGGCAGCCATGACGACGATCATCGTCTCGCCCACCGCCCGCGAAATGGCGAGAAGAATGGAACCGACGATGCCGGGCAGTGCCGCCGGCACCACCACGTGGCGGATGGTCTCGAAGCGGGTCGCCCCCATGGCCAGCGAACCGTCGCGCAGCGACTGAGGCACGGCGTGGATGACGTCGTCGGAGAGCGAGGAGACGAAGGGGATGATCATCACCCCCATGATCAAGCCAGCGGCCAGGGCGCTTTCCGAGGCCACCGACAGGCCGAGCATGGCGCCGAGGTCGCGGATCGCCGGAGCCACGGTGAGGGCGGCGAAGAAGCCGTAGACCACGGTGGGAATGCCGGCGAGGATTTCCAGGGCCGGCTTGGCCCAGCTGCGCAGGGTGGGGGCGGCGTATTCCGAGAGGTAGATGGCCGAGAGCAGGCCGACGGGGATGGCCACCGCCATGGCGATGGAGGCGATGAGAAAAGTGCCGACGAAGACCGGCACCGCCCCAAATGCCCCGGAAGAGCCCACCTGGTCGGCGCGCATGGCAATCTGCGGGCTCCACTGCAGCCCGAAGAGGAAATCGCTTGGCGATACTGACTGAAAGAATCGCAGGGCCTCGAAGACCACCGAAAGCACGATGCCGACGGTGGTCAGCACGGCGACGGTGGCGCAGCCGAGCAACACCACCCGCGCCATGCCCTCGACCAGGTTCCTGGCGCGCAGGTCCTTGTCGATGCGGCCCAATGCCCACCAGCCGGGCAGCAGGCAGGTGACCACCGCGACCGCGACCACGATGTTGCGCAGGCCGTGGAGATGATCCAGGTAGCTGCTTGCCGCCGCTTCCACAGCCGGGTTGCCGCCGCCGGCGGTGAAGCCGCCGAAGGCGATGTTCTTGATCTCGTTGATGACCAGGGACAGCTCGTTGGCAGGGAGATTGCGTAGCGCTTCCGGGAGGCCGGAGGCAACCATGGCGGTGATGACGTGCTCTTCGCAGGCCATCCACACCAGGAAAACGACGAAGCCCGGCAGGGCGCAGCACAGGGCGACAAACACCCCGTAATGGCTCGGCAGCGAGTGCAGCTGGCGCAGGCCGCCGGCGGCCTGCGCCACTCGTTCGGCACGACGCTGGCCGAGGAAGAAGGAGGCGACGGCGAGGGCGAGGATGATGGGCAGAAGTGAGGTATAGAGCATGGCGCGCCTGTGGTCAGTGGGCCCGGGTGATGGTGCCTTCCACCAGGTAGATGATCTCCTCGGCGATATTCACCGCCCGGTCGGCGATGCGCTCCAGGTGGCGACCGAGGAGATAGGTATTGATGTGGTAGCCAGGGTGTTCCGGGTCGTTTCTGATCCGTTCCTTGATGTCCTGGTAGCAGCGATCCTTGAGCTGGTCGACCTCGTCGTCGTCGAGAAAGAGCGATCTGGCCAGGGCGACGTCGCCGGCCACCAGGGCGTCGATGCTCTTCTTGAGCATCAGCACCGCCTTCTCGCTCATCAATGAGAAATCGTAAGGGACTGCCGAGGCGTGCTTGAACTTGGAGATGTTCTGCACCCGTTTGGCGATGGAGACGGCGATGTCGGCTATCTGCTCCATCTCGCTGTTGATCTTGATGACGGTGATGAGAAAGCGCAAGTCCTTTGCCACCGGCTGGTGCAGGGCGAGGATCTTCAGGCAGTCTTCTTCGATGTCGATTTCAAGGTCGTCAACCTCGTAATCGGAGCGGATGATCTCCTCGATGAGGGTGCGGTCCCGGCTGGTAATGGCCTGGGCGGCCTTGCGGACTCGCTCCTCAACCATGGCGCTCATCATCAGCAGCTTCTTGTTGAGGTTGGTCAGCTCGTAGTGAAAGGTGAAGTGATGTTCCATGGGATAGATGGTCTCCGGGAAGGCAGTGGCGGGGAGGGTGCCGGGATATGCGCGGTTGGCGATGTTGCTCGACAAGGTAGATGAGCTGTGTTTGCCTTCCGTTAGGGGAATGTTATAAGAGTGTTAGAAGCGGGGGAGGGGGGTTGCGGCCTTGTCGAAAATGGTACAGGATAAGGGTGTTTCGGTGTTGACATGGCCGCTGCGCCCTCGTCGCCTGCCAGGCGGCGAGGGGCAGGACACGGCCTGAACCGCGTGGCAGAGACCGTTTACGGTCCGCGGCCGCAGAATTACCGCTCAAGAGAAAGTATGGCAAAAATCACTGTTTTGGTGGTCGAGGACGAGGCCGAGATTCAGCAGCTGGTCAGCTACAACCTGATCCGTGCCGGCCTCAACGTCACCTGCGCCGATTCCGGCGAAGAGGCCTTGGCGCGGCTCAAAGCCGAGAAGATCGACTGCGTCCTCCTCGACCTCATGCTGCCCGGCATGAGCGGCAGCGAGGTCTGCGCCGTCATGCGCCGTGGCGAGAGCAACCCGATGCGCGCCATTCCGGTGATCATGCTTACCGCCAAGGGCGAGGAGGAGGATATCGTCGCCGGCCTCGATTGCGGCGCCGACGACTATATCACCAAGCCCTTCAGCCCCAAGGTGCTCATCGCTCGCATCAAGGCGGTGGTGAAGAGGGCGGTGGCCGACAGGAGTGCCACCGCCGAGGAGCGCAAGACGGTTATCGTCGTCGACGGTCTGGAGATCGACAAGGGCCGCCACGAGGTGCGTCTCGGCGGCCAGCCGGTACAGCTGACCACCACCGAGTTCGGCATCCTCTCGCTGCTCGCCGAAAAGACCGGCTGGGTCTTCACCCGCCAGCAGATCATCGACCACGTGCGCGGCTACGACTTCCTCATCACCCCGCGGGCGGTGGACGTGCAGATATTCGGGCTGCGCAAGAAACTTGGCGAATACGGGCGGATGATCGAGACGGTGCGCGGCATCGGCTATCGCTTTCGCTCCACCCTGGAAGAGAAGGGCTAAGAAGGGATAAACGACCATGAACCCGAGAAAGCTGATCTGGCAGATCTTCCCCGCCAATGTACTCACCCTCTTTCTGGTGACCATCGCGCTGAGCTGGTACGGCGTCGTCGCGTTGCAGGAGTTCTATCTCCACGACACGGAGAGCGATCTCGAGGCGCGGGCGCAGTTGGCCGCGCCGCGCATCCGCGAGTTCCTCCGCGATCACCGCCATAGCGAGCTCAAGGAGTATTGCATCCAGGCCGGGCGCAGCTCGGGCACGCGCATCACCGTCATCGCCCCGGACGGCGCGGTGGTCGCCGATTCCAACGAGGACCCGGGTGCCATGGAGAACCATGGGCAGCGGCAGGAGATCGTCGAGGCATTTCGCGGAAATGTCGGCGTCTCAAGGAGGTACAGTAAAACCCTGCAGGAGAATCTCGTCTATGTCGCCCTGCCGTTGACCGGCATCGGTATCGAACGCGACCGCGGCATGGTGGACAAGCGCGCCGACGCGGTATTGCGCGTCTCGGTATCGGTGGCCGCCCTCGACGTGGCCATGCAGCGCATCAAGACCCGCCTCTTCTTTGGCTCGGTGGCGGTGCTAGTGCTGGCCGGCCTGGTCAACCTCTTCATCTCGCGCAACATCACCCGCCCGTTGGAGCAGATGACCGGCATCGCCGAGCGCTTCGCCGCCGGCGACTTCAGCGTGCGCATGCTGCCCAAGGTCAAGCGCCGCGCCTCGTTGGAGGTGGCCACCCTGGCGGCGGCCATGGACCGCATGGCCGAACTGCTCGACGAGAAGATCGCCGCCATCGTCAGCCAGCGCAACCAGCTGGAGACGGTGTTCTCCAGCATGGTCGAGGCGGTGGTGGCCATCGACACCGAGGAGCGGGTGATCAGCCTCAACCAGGCCGCCGCCGAGCTCTTCGGGGTGGAGCGTGGCGCCGCCACCGGCAGGATCGTGCAGCAGGTGGTGCGCAACGTGCAGCTGCAGCAGCATATCAGCCGCACCCTGGCGGCGCGGGAATCGGTGGTCGACGAGATCATCCTCCAGGGCGAGGGAGGCGAGCGCTACCTGCAGACGACGGTGGTCCTGCTCGGCAATGGCGCCGGGGAGAGCGTCGGCGTGCTGGTGGTGATGAACGATGTGACAAGGATCCGGCGGCTGGAAAACGTGCGCCGCGATTTCGTCGCCAATGTCTCCCACGAGCTGCGCACGCCGATCACCTCCATCCGCGGCTATGTCGAGACCCTGCTCGACGGCGCCCTCGATATCCGCGAGGATGCGGTGCGCTTCCTGGAGATCGTCCTCCACCAGTCGGAGCGGCTGGCGACGATCATCGATGATCTGCTTGCCTTGTCGAAGATCGAGGACCGCACCCGGCGCGGCGCCATCCCCCTGGCGACGGGGCCCTTGCTGCCGGTGGTCGAGGCGGCGGCGCAGACCTGCCTGCTGCAGGCCGAGCAGGCCGGCATCACCCTCGATATCGACTGCCCGCCAGACCTCGAGGTGGAGATGAATGCCACCTTGCTCGAGCAGGCCCTGGTCAACCTGCTCGTCAACGGCATCAGCTACAATCGGCCCGGTGGCCGGGTCGGTTTAAGCGCCACTCCTGGCGGCGAGGGCGAAGAGGGCAAGGTGAAGATCGTCGTCCGCGATGACGGAATCGGCATCGCCCGGGAGCACCTGCCGCGGCTCTTCGAGCGCTTTTACCGCAGTGACAAGGCGCGCAGCCGGGCCCAGGGGGGCAGCGGCCTGGGGCTGGCCATCGTCAAGCATATCGCCGAGGCCCACGAGGGCTCGATCACCGCCGACAGCATCGAGGGCAAGGGCTCGGAGTTTGTCCTCACCATCAAGGGACAGAAGGCCGCTTAGCGGAAGGGGCGCCGCCGGCGCCCCTTCCGCAAGGCCAAGTTGCGAAAAGCCTTTGACAAACGCCCGACCGCTCTTTATAGTGACACCGTTTCCAGCGGGATTAACTCAGTGGTAGAGTGTCAGCTTCCCAAGCTGAAGGCCGTGGGTTCGAATCCCATATCCCGCTCCAGTAAATTCAGGCACTTAGCGAGAAATTGCTAGGTGCCTTTTTCTTTGTTCCCCACTGTATTCTCCACACCCTTACCTAATGGTGTCTTGTCGCCCCTTCTTTTTGGGGACGGAATATAAGGCTGCTATTGTACATTCCAAAGAAACCTTTGGCTGAACAAATCTCCGCAATGCCGCTCATATCGTTGCCCGGGAAAACCAGCCGCATGATGACCCCTTTCCCAGAACGCTTTCGCCGAATCAGCAAGGTATCTCCACAAGCCCTGTCGCGCCAACCGCCTATCCCGCCTCGACGCGATTCCGGCCGCTGTTTTTGGCGACATAGAGCGCGCCATCGGCCCTTTTCAGGAACTCGCTGAAATCCTTGTCGTCCTGGCAGAGTGCCACGCCGATGGAGACGGTCATCGCTATGGTCTGGTCTTCCCAGGTGACGGGGGAACCTGCCACGCTCATTCTGATCCGCTCGGCCGTTGACATGGCCTCGACGAGCGGCGTATGCGGGAGCAGCACGCAGAACTCCTCGCCGCCAAGGCGTCCGAAGATATCGCTTTCGCGCAGCTGCGCTTGGCACGTTGTGGCAAAATGCCTCAGTGCCGCGTCCCCGGCGTTATGGCCGTAGCTGTCGTTGATGCGCTTGAAATGGTCGATATCCATATGGAGGAGGCAGGCCTCCATGCCGTAGCGGCTGCAGCGGTAGAGCTCTTTCTTGGCCGACTCGATGAAGTAGAGGCGGTTGCCGATGCCGGTCAGCGCGTCGGTTTTGCTGAGGGCCTCGATCTCCCGGTAGGCCTGTTCCAGCTGGTGCTGCTTTTTCTCGAGGTTTCT
>JANJUM010000009.1 GCA_024710585.1 Desulforhopalus sp. | reverse complement strand
GCCGTCGCGTCATCCTTACCCTGGTGGCCACGGTCAGCATCATCTTCATCGTCTTTTCGGCAGTCATCGGCGGCTATTACCATGCCGGACGGGAGGCCCAGCTGCAGCGGCAGCTCGATCAGGTCATCCGCCTCGCCGAGATCTCCCTGCCCGAGGCGGTCTGGAAGCTCGACCGCCGTTCCATGGCCGATATTCTCCGCGCCATTCTCGCCAACGACGCCGTGGTCTTCGTGCGGGTGGAGGTGGAGGGGCGGGTGGTGGCCAAGCAGACCAAGGAAGGGCTGGGGGACAAGGACCTCGAGCACTTCAGCGACACCGGCGCCTATCTGCAGGGCAGCGCCGTCATTCGCCGCGACCTGGTCGAGGTCGGGCGTCTGCAGCTGATCATGTCGAAGAAGGCCATCTACGACGAGCTGCAGATGACCACGGTGGCCATCGTCGGCCTGTTCTTTCTGCTCATTCTCACCATTCTCTGCACCTGTCTGCCCATTCTCCGTCACTCCTTCTTCAAGCCGCTGGCCGTGCTGGAGAGGGCGGCACGGCTCATTGCCGAGGGCCACCTCGAGACGAGGATCGATATCGACAGCCGCGACGAGATCGGCAGCCTCGCCTCGACCCTGCGCATCATGCCCCGGCGTCTGCGCGAATACTTCGAAAACCTCGAGCAGAAGGTGCGCGAGCGCACCGCCGAGCTGTCCGAGGCGACGCGCGCCGCCGAGGAGACCAACCGCAACCTCGCCCTGATCGGCGCCGAGCTCGAGGCCCTGCTCGACAATTCGCCGGTGGGCATCGTCTTTGCCGATACGAGAGGGGTCATCAAGCGAGCCAGCCGCGAGATGGAGACCATCACCGGCTATGCCCCGGAGGAACTCATCGGTAACAGCGGCAGCATGCTCTACGCCACCGCCGCCGGCTACAGGAAGATGGCCGAGAAGATTCTGCCGCTGCTCAGGAAGCAGGGGCGCGCCGAGGCGCAGGCGGCCCTGCAGAGAAAGGACGGCGGCGAGGTTCTCTGCCGCCTGCACGGGAGGGTGGTGGAGGCTGCCGCCGGCGGCCTCGAAGGGGTGGTGTGGAGCGTCGAGGACATCACCACCCGCGTGCGCATGGAAAACGAGCTGCTGAAAAGCAAGAAGCAGGAGTCGATCAGCATCCTCGCCGGCGGCATCGCCCACGATTTCAACAACATCCTCTTTGCCGTCATTGGCAACATCTCCCTGGCCGAGCGCCAGGTGAAGGAGGCCGGTCCCCTCTCCGAGCACCTGCGCATCGCCCGCGAGGCGGCGGTGCGCGCCAAGGAGCTGACCAATCGCCTCATCGAGTTTGCCGGCGGCGCCAAGCCGGTCAAGGCCACCGTCTCGCTGACGGAGCTGGTCCGCGACACCGCCTCGCTGGTGCTGCCGGCGGATGGGCCGGTGCGGGCGGTGTTTTCGGTCAGCCCCGACCTGTGGTCGGTCTCCATGGACAAGGAGCAGATCAGCCAGGTGATCATGGCCCTGGTCAAAAATGGCGCCGAGGCCATGCCCGCCGGCGGCGTGCTGGCCATTTCTCTCGGCAACGTCGAGCTGGTCGAAGACCAGGAGGTGGGGCTCATGCCGGGCCGCTACGTCAAGATCACCCTTGCCGACCAGGGCCGGGGTATCGCCGCGCATCATCTCGACAAGGTCTTCGACCCCTATTTTTCCACCCGCGAACGAGGTAGCGACAAAGGCTCGGGGCTTGGCCTGGCCATCGTCCACTCGATCATCAACAAGCACGAAGGCAAGATCACCGTAGAGTCGGAACTTGGCCACGGCACGACCTTCACCCTCTATCTTCCGGCCGAGGCTACATCGCCGGAGAGAGCGGGCGGGCAGGCGGCGATTCTTCCCGCCGGCCATGGCATGGTGCTGGCGATGATCTCCGCGGCCGATACCGATCAGCTGGCGGAGATGCTGCACCATATCGGCTTCACCCTGCGCGCCGTCGCCGATAGCGGGGGTCTGGTGCGGGCCTGTGGCGAGGCCCAGCGTCAGGGGGTGAGTGTGGCCGCCATCATCGCCGAGATTGCCGGCGACGATGTCGGCGGGGCCACCGCCCTGCTCGCCGCCCTGAACAGCGCCGAGGTGCGGGTGCCGGTGCTGCTCTCCTGCGGCGACGCACAGAGCGTGCTCTTCCGCGACTGCGCCGCCCATGGTTTTTCGGGGGCGGTGCTTCGTCCCTATCGGCTCCTTGAAGTGAATCGGCTCATGGCGGTGTACAAGGTCCGCTGAAGGCGGCTGCGGTGTCGTCTGCGCCGAGATGCCCCGGCGCAGAGGCTCGTGCTCGGGGAATATCGTGGTTATCCGCGTCCCTCGCGGGCGGCGAGCGCCTCCTCGGCCGCGGCGCGCATGGGCGCGAGGGGAGGCTCGATGCCGGTCCACAGGGCGAAGCCCAGCGCCCCCTGGTGGAGGAGCATGCCCAGGCCGTGGACGACCCGGCAGCCCCGTTCCATGGCGGCGGCGAGCAGCCTGGTGGTATGGGGATTGTAGACGATATCGGCCACGGTGAGGTGGGGGGCGAGAAGCTCGGCGGCGATGGGCAGGGCCTGTTCGTGGGGATGCATGCCGAGGCTGGTGCCGTTGACGAGCAGCTGGCAGCGCGCCACCACCTGCCGCAGCGCCCCGCTCTCCGCCGACACCGTCGATGCGCAGGGCCTGATCTTGGCATTGATCTCCGCGGCGAGGCGATCGGCCTTGTCGCCGCTGCGGTTGCAGAGATGGATGGCGGCCGCCCCGGCAAAGGCGAGGCTCATGGCGATGGCCCGCACCGCGCCGCCGGCCCCGAGGAGGAGGATCTCCTGGCCGGCCACCGAGTTTATGCCGCCTTCGGCGAGCGAGCGGAGGAAGCCTTCGCCGTCGGTGTTGTAGCCGATGGCCCGGCCGTCGGCAAAACGGATGGTGTTGACCGCGCCGAGGGCCGCCGCCTGGGGGTGGAGTTCGTCGAGGTGCTCGAGAATCGCCACCTTATGGGGAATGGTGACGTTGCATCCGGCGACGTTCATCCTGCGCAGGCCGTTGAAGACCACCGCCAGGTTTTCCCTGGAAACCTCCACCGGCAGGTAGAGGTAGTCGAGGCCGAGGTGGGCGAACATGGCGTTGTGGATCGCCGGCGACAGGGAGTGACCGAGGGGCTCGCCGAGGAGAACGACCAGCTTGGTGAGGGATGAGGGGTAGCCTGGCATGGGCGCGCTCCGGGAATTTTTCGAACTGATGGTGATGACGCTGCGGGTCGCGGCGACCGTGCTGTGCGAGGCGTGTCGTCCGGGCCGCAGAGAGGGGACTGGTTCATGGATATCTTCGATCTCGTCGGGACGCAAGCCTTTTCCGGCATTGGCCGGCTCGGCGTGGAAAGGCTCTCCGCCACCATGGCGGTGGGCCGCATCGTCGCCACGCGGGTGGCTGCGGCGGTGGACGTTCCGGCCGGGGCCGAGTCGCTCCGCGACGGGTATGTGGTGCGCTCCCAGGGGCGAAAGGAAGGCCGGGAACTGCTCTTCCCGGTGGTTGGCGAGATCGCGGCCGGCAGCGCCCCCTTCGGGGAACTGGCGCCCGGCTGCGCCTGCCGCATCTTTACCGGTGGCCTCGTCCCCGATGGCGGCGAGCGCGTCGTCGCCCAGGAGGAATGCCACCGGCTCGGCGATGTGGTGGCGGTGGGCGAGACGGCCCTCGCCGAGCGGCGCACCCATGTCCGCGGCCGGGGCAGCGAGATCGCCAGGGGGGCGGTGCTGCTGGAGGAGGGCGCCCGGCTGGGTGTCGACCACCTGCTGGCGCTGACCGCGGCCGGGGTGGAGGAGGTGGAGGTGGCCCTGCGCCCACGGGTCGCCTTCTTCTGCACTGGCAGCGAGCTGGTGGCCGCCGGCGAGCCGGTGGCCGGCGGCCGCAAGTCGTCGGTCAATACGCCGCTGCTCCACCATCTTCTGCCGCGTTATGGTGCGCAGCTGGTCGAGGAACGGCTGGTTGCCGACCGGGAGGAGGAGGTGGCCGGGCTATTCTCGCGGCTGGCGGCGGGGGGCTGCGATCTCGCCATCACCACCGGCGGCATGGGCCCGGGGAAATACGACCTCGTCGAACAGGCCTTTGTCGCCGCCGGCGGCACGGTGCTCTTCGATCACCTGCCGATGCTGCCCGGGCGCGCCATCCTCTTTGGCCGGCTGGGCGAGACGCTGTTCGTCGCCCTGCCCGGCCCGCCTTACGCGGTGCGCACCCTGGTCCACGAACTGGTCGGACCGCTGCTCCTCCGGCTGCAGGGGGCGCGGCAATTCAGGCCACGGGCCATCCAGGCGACGCTCGCCGAATCCTGCCGGCTGCGCGCCGGCCACCTGCTGCAGGTCAAGGCCGGGGTGCTGAACATCGAGAGCGGCCGCTGCACGGCGCGCCCGGCGCAGGTCGGCGAGGCCATCTCCTGTTTCATGCTCTTTCCCCCGGGCAGCGAGGCCAGCCTGCCCGGCAGCTTCATCGAGGTCCACCCGGTGGAGATGTAGAGAGGGCGCCTTTGTCTAACGCTGGCAGGTGGGGCAGAAGAAGCTCGAGCGGCCGCCGAGGACGACCTTTTTTATCGGGGCGCCGCACTTCGGGCAGGGTTGCCCCTCGCGGCCGTAGACGTGGAAGTTCATCTGGAAATAGCCCTTTTCCCGGTCGGCGTTGAGGAAGGAGGCGATGGTCGAACCGCCGCAGTCGATGGCCTCGCCGAGCACTTCGCGGATGCAGGCGACAAGTCTTGTCCACTCCCTCAGTGATAGGCTGCCTGCCGGCCGCTGCGGCAGCACCGCGGCACGGAAGAGGCTCTCGCTGGCGTAGATGTTGCCGACGCCGGCGACCACCCGGGAGTCCATGAGCAGGACCTTGACGGCGACGCGGCGGGTGGCGGCCAGCTGGTGGAAATACCTTGCCGAGCAGCCGCGGTTGAAGGGCTCCGGGCCGATATCGGCAAAGATACGGCTCTCCGCCTCGGCCGCCGTGGCAGGGTCGAGCATGCGGATGAGGCCAAAGCGGCGGCTGTCGCTGTAGCGCAGCTCGGAGCCGTTGTCGAGGGCCAGGCGCAGGTGGTCGTGTTTGGCCAGGGGCGCCCCTGACGGGGAGAAGGAGAGGTTGCCGGTCATGCCGAGGTGGATGACCAGCATTGCCCCGCTGTCGATCTGGATCTGCAGGTACTTGGCGCGGCGGCCGACCTCGACGATGAGCCGGCCAAGAAGCTCCCGGTGCAGATCCTCGTCGGGAATCGGCTGGCGCAGCTTCTTTGCGCCGCAGGCCACCGCGACCACCCTGCGGCCAAGGAGGTGGGGGCGGATGGAGCGGCGCATCACTTCGACTTCCGGCAGTTCGGGCATGGGGTCACTCCTCTGTGGCGAAAGAGAGGGCGAGGGCGCAGTCCTCGACGAGGGTCGCCACGGCAAGCGTCTGCGCCTCTTCCGGCGGCGTCCCGCTTGCCGCCACCGCCAGGCCGAGGAGGAAACAGCCGTCGGGCAGGGGGCGCAGCGTTTGCAGCCTCAGTTCGAGAAAGCCGTGCATGCGGCGGTGGCTGAGCGCCTTTTTGACCGCCTCCTTGGCGGTCCACAGTAGTGCCAGCCGTTCGCGCTCGCTGAGATGCGACAGGGTCTGGGCGAGGAGACTGTCGTCTTGTGGCAGGCAGTAGCGCTCCCGTACACGGAGAAGATTATCCCCGAGGGGCTGCAGGTCAATGCCGCAGGGGTGGTTGGCGGCTATCGCCCCGGCGAACTCGCCGCCATGGGTGATGGAGAGATGGAGGCCGGGCGGGAGGCCGGTTTCCTCGCCAGGCGGCAGGGGGCGGCCCGAGGGGTCGGAAGCGATAGAGAGCTGTCGTGGCGCCAGGGCCTGTTCGGGGAGCAGTTCCGCCAGGGCGAGCTTGGCGCAGACCCGGCCGGCAAGAAACTCCCGGCGCCGCTTGGGCAGGCTGAAGCCCTGATAGCGCAACAGCTCCTCGGGGTGGAGAACGTCTTGCGCGGCAAAGGCCGCGGCCGCTTCTTCCTGGTGCAGCAGCGCCACCCTATGGCATTGTTCGGGCAGGAGAGTGGCCATCGCCCTGGCGAGGGCGGGGGGAATTGCCCGGCGAGGCCACGCAAGGCCCCGGGCCTCCTCGGCAAAACGAAAAAAAACTTGCGGTTTCAACAGTTCCTGCTACCCTTTCGGGATTGCCTGGGGTGAAGACACGGTAAGGGAGATCTGGGGTGAAGGAATTATCGGCAGCGACGATATACGATCTGGTGGTCATCGGCCTCTTTGTGCTCTTCGTCGGCCGTGGTCTGTGGGTCGGGCTGCTCAGGCAGGTGACGGTGCTGGTCGCCCTCTACTTCGCCTTCTTCGCCGCCGGCCGCTATCATGACAGAATCCTCCCCCTTTTGCGAGACATATCGACCAACTCGCAGCTGGTCTTTCTGGTCAGTTACGTGGTCATTTTCCTCATTACCTATGTCCTGGTGGTGCTGATCGGCAAGGGGCTCGGTTATGTGCTCAAGTTGACCATCACCTCGTGGTTCGACCGCCTTCTCGGCGGTCTGGTCGGCTTCGCCAAGGCGGTCATCGTCGTCGTGCTGCTCCATCTCGTCCTTGGCGCCGCCCTGCCGGCGGGGAGCCCGACCTTGACCACCTGTATGACCTGCGCCCCCCTCAACCAGGCAACCGATTTCACCCGGGAGCTGATCCGCAACGAGGAGCTGCGCCGCGAGGTGCTGAATACCAAACCGGCGGATGCCCTCGACGCGGTTCGGGACTATCTCGCCCCGGACACCCCGCCCGGGGCGACGAAGCGCTGAGGCCCGGGCGGGCTTTCCTGCGGTAACGCCCGATAAGGGCGAAAGACTCGTGCTGCGGCACGGCAGTCGGTTTCATCCTTTTCTCTCATAACCAGGCGTTGGCCTATGAAGACTCGGCCGGACAGGGACCCCTGCTCCTACGTACACCGCGACTACCGTATGCTGGCCGCGGACGGTCTGCTGTCGTCCTTCGTGCATTTCAAGGAGACCGACCTCCATATCCTCGCCGACCGTGACGTCACCGATCTCGCCTTCGATCTTGCCCTGCAGGGCCGGTTGCAGATCGAGGCCTACATTCGCCGCTGTCCCGATTTCCTCAACTCCCTGCGCCCTCTTCCCGGCGACGACCTGGCGCCGGCGGTCGTCAAAGGGATGCTTGCCGCCGCGACCATCGCCGACGTCGGGCCGATGGCGGCCGTGGCCGGGGCCATCGCCGAGGTCGTCGGCCGTGGGTTGATCAAGGCTGGCTGCGCGGAGGTGATCGTCGAGAACGGCGGCGATATCTACCTGCAGCGGAGCGAGGACTGCACCGTGGCGATCTTCGCCGGGCCGTCGCCGCTCAGCCTCAAGGTTGGGGTGCGCCTCGCGGCGGAGAGGATGCCGGTGGCGGTGTGCACTTCTTCGGGCACCGTCGGGCATTCCCTCAGCTTTGGCGAGGCCGACGCGGTGGCGGTTGTCGCCTCGTCCACCGCCCTGGCCGATGCGGTGGCGACGCGGCTTGGCAACGAGGTGGGCAAGAAGGCCGGGGGCGGGATTAATATTGCCCGGGCCCTGGAGGTGGGCCGGGGCATCAGCGGGGTGCAGGGGGTGGTGGTTATCTGCGGCGACAAAATAGGGGCGGTGGGAGATATCGAACTGGTCAAACTGCGCTGAGGGGGCGTGTATGGACGGTGGAGGCGAAGTGCTGGGCGGGGGCGAGCTGCGTCGGGTCGACCGGAGACATCTCGTCTTCTATCTGCGGGTGCATGACGGCCTGAGCAGCAGGATCCTCGGCCACCTCGTCGATATCTCCCTGTGGGGGGTGCTGCTCGTCTGCGACGAGCCCATGGCGGTCAACGGCGAGTTCCGCCTGCGCCTGCACCTGCCTCGCGAGCTCAATGAGACGGGAACGGTCGTCCTCGATGCCGTATGTCGCTGGTGTCGGCCCGACGGCAACCCCGAGCAGTATCTCGCCGGCTTCTCTGTCGAGCGGCTCCTCCCGGACACCCGCAACGCGCTTGTCGCCCTTATCGAGCGCTTCGGCTATCGTGCCTAGCGGAGGCTGGCGAGCCGAGCTGCTCGGGTGGTGCGCCGTCCCTAACCGCGCGCTTCGGCGAGGAGCGCCTCGCGGTGCTCGTCGACAAACCGTTCGAGATCCTGCCGCCAGTCGACGAAGAGGTTGCAGCCGGCTTCCTTGAGCACCCGGTTTTCGAGGATCGAGTTGGCCGGACGATGCGCCGGGGTCGGGTATTCGGCGGTGCTGCAGGGGCGCATGGCGAAGGGCACGCCCATCAGGGTGAGGAAAGTGCGGGCCACTTCGTACCAGGTGGCATGGCCTTCGCTGGTGGTGTGGACGATGCCGGTGATCGAGCTCTGCAGGAGCGGTTCGATCTGCCGCGCCAGGGTGCGCGACCAGGTGAGCGAGCCATGCTGGTCGTCCACCACCTTGAGCTCCCGTTCAGGGGCGGCCAGGGAGAGGCGCAGCATGGTCTTGAGGAAGTTTTTGCCGGTGGCCGAATAGAGCCAGGCGGTGCGCAGGATCACGTAATCGCTGCAGTTCTCGCGCACCGCCACCTCCCCGGCGAGCTTGCTGCGGCCGTATTGCGACAGGGGGTTGGGGGCGTCATCCTCGACATAGGGCTGTGGCGCCGGCCGCTTCCCGTCGAAGACGTAGTCGGTGGAGATATGGATGAGGCGCGCCCCGCCCTTCGCCGCCCCCTTCGCCAGGTGCCCCGGCCCTTCGGCGTTGATGCGCCAGGAGAGGTCGAGGTTGCTCTCGCAGGCGTCGACGGCGGTGTAGGCGGCGCAGTTGATGACCACCTCGGGTCGGGTCCGCTCGAAGAGGCGGGCGATGCTGTCGGCATCGCCGATATTTACTTCGGGCAGGTCGCAGGAAAAGACGCGGTGCCGGTCGGCGAAGAGCTTGCCGCAGTCCGAACCCAGTTGCCCGCCGGCGCCGATGATGACGATGTTCATTGCAGGCTCTCCCCGTTGTGTCCCTTCTCCATGGCCAGGTCGGCGATATATTTGCCGTACTGGTTCTTGAGCATGTCGCTGGCCAGCCGCGCCAGCTGCTCGCGGTCGATATAGCCGAGCTCGTAGGCGATCTCCTCGATACAGGCGATCTTCAGCCCCTGGCGTTCCTGCACCGCCTGCACGTAGCTGGAGGCCTGCTGCAGCGATTCGTGGGTGCCGGTGTCGAGCCAGCAGAAGCCCCGGCCCAGGGGGTGTACGCGCAGCAGACCGTGGCGCAGGTAGGTGTTGTTGATATCGGTGATCTCCAACTCGCCGCGGGCCGAGGGCTGCACCTCTTCGGCGATGGCGATGACTTCGTTGTCGTAGAAATAGAGGCCCGGCACGGCGTACTTCGATTTCGGCCTGGGCGGCTTCTCGGTTATCCCGACGACGCGGTTGTTTTCGTCGAACTCCACCACCCCGTAGCGTTCCGGGTCCTTGACCAGGTAGCCGAAGATCAGGCCGCCGCGGGTGAGCTGCGCGCTCTCGCGCAGTATCCGCGAAAAGCCGGGGCCGAAGAAGATATTGTCGCCGAGGATGAGGCAGACACTGTCGCTGCCGATGAAGTCCTTGCCGATGATGAAGGCCTGGGCCAACCCTTCCGGGCGCGGCTGCACGGCGTAGTCGATGGACAGGCCGAGCTGGCTGCCATCGCCGAACAGTTCCCGGAAGTCGGGGAGATCGTGGGGGGTGGAGATGATGAGGATCTCCCTGATCCCCGCCAGCATCAGCACCGACAGGGGGTAGTAGATCATCGGCTTGTCGTAGACCGGCAGCATCTGCTTGCTGATCGCCTTGGTCAGGGGATAGAGCCGGGTGCCGGAGCCGCCGGCGAGAATGATGCCTTTCATGTGCGCTGGTCTGCGGGGGTGAAGGGGGGCGGCGCCTGGCCGCGGGAGAGGTCTTTGCCTGTTGCCGCCGGGGAGATTTTCCTTTACAATCCGCGGCCGAGGACCGCATGAATATACATATCCACGGGGAAAAGGAAAAGTAAAAATGGTCGCCGTCAGCCTTCCGGCCTTCAAGGCCTACGATATCAGGGGAAAAGTTCCCGAAGAGCTCGACGCCTCGCTGGCCGAGAGCATCGGCCGCGCCTTTGCCGCCGTCTATGGCCTGAAAAAGGCAGTGGTGGGGCGGGATATCCGCCAGAGCGGCGTCGAGCTGCTTGCCGCCCTGTGTGCCGGGCTGACCGCCATGGGCTGCGAGGTGCTCGATCTCGGGCTCTGCGGCACCGAGGAGGTCTACCACGCCACCTTCAGCCTCGAGGATTCGGGGGTCGACGGCGGGGTGATCGTCACCGCCAGCCATAACCCCGCCGACTATAACGGCATGAAGTTCGTCGTCTCCGGGGCCCGCCCGGTGACCGGGGAAAACGGCCTCAAGGCCATGGCCGAAATGATCGCCGCCAACCGCCTGCCGCAACCGGCGAGCCGGGCGGGCACGGTCACCCCCTTCGACCATAAGGACCTCTACGTGCGGCACCTTCTCGGCTACGTCGACCCTGGGGGGCTCAAGCCGCTGAAGATCGTCGTCAACGCCGGCAACGGCTGCGCCGGGCCGATCATCGACCGCCTCGAGAAGTTCCTGCCCTTCTCCTTCGTCAAGGTGCACCACCAGCCCGATGGCACCTTTCCCAACGGTGTCCCCAATCCCCTCCTGCCGGAAAAGAGGGCCGAGACCGCCAGGGCGGTGGTCGCCCATGGCGCCGACCTGGGCGTTGCCTGGGATGGCGACTTCGACCGCTGCTTTCTCTGGGACGAGCGCGGCGAGTTCATCGAAGGCTATTATATAGTGGGCCTGCTCGCCGAGGAGATGCTTGCCGCCGAGCCCGGCGCGAAGATCCTCTTCGACCCGCGGCTGACCTGGAACACCATCGAGCAGGTGCGCAGCCATGGCGGCGAGCCGATCATGACCCGCACCGGCCATGCCTTCATCAAGGAGCGGATGCGCCAGGAGAACGCCATTTATGGTGGCGAGATGAGCGCCCACCATTACTTCCGCCGCTTCGGCTACTGCGACTCGGGGATGATTCCCTGGCTGCTGGTGGCCGCCCGCCTGAGCCGCGGCGGGGAGAGGCTGTCGCAGCTGGTCGCCGACCGCATGAGGGCCTTCCCGGTGTCCGGGGAGATCAACAGCCGGGTGGCCGACGCCGACCAGGTCATCGCCAGGATCGAGGAGCGCTATGGCGACGGCCTCAAAGACTACACCGACGGGCTGTCGGTGTCGTTTGCACACTATCGCTTCAACATCCGCAAGTCGAACACCGAGCCCTTGCTCCGCCTCAACGTCGAGACCCGCGGCGACGCCGGACTGCTCGGCGAGAAGACCGAAGAGCTGCTCAACCTCATCCGCACCCACCTCGTGCCCTGAAAGGAGACCCCGTGGCCAAGATTCAACCGATCATCCTCGCCGGAGGCACCGGCTCCCGGCTGTGGCCGCTGTCGCGGGAGCTCTACCCGAAGCAGCTGCTAGCGCTCACCGCCAACACCTCGCTGCTGCAGACCACTCTGCTGCGCGTCGCCCATCTGCCGGAGGTTCTGCCGCCGGTGGTGGTGGTCGGCGAGGTGCACCGTTTCATCACCCTCAGCCAGATCGAGGAGTTAGGGCGCTTCGACGACTATGACATCGTCCTCGAGCCGACCGGGCGCAACACCGCGCCGGCGATCTGCGCCGCCGCCCACTATTGCCGGGAGCGTGGCGAGGATGTCGTCCTCCTCGTCCTGCCGGCCGACCATGTGGTGCAGCACCCGGACAAATTTGTCGAGGCGGTGGGCCGCGCCGTAACATTGGCCGGCGAGGGCGCGGTGGTCACCTTCGGCATCGAGCCCAGCGGGCCGGAGACCGGCTACGGCTATATCGAGCGCGGCGAGGGGACACGTATCCTCTCCTTCAAGGAAAAGCCCGACCTCGATCTTGCCCGGCAGTACCTGGCCGCCGGCAACTATCTGTGGAACAGCGGCATGTTCGCCTTCTCCGTCGCCACGCTGATGGGCGAGATGGCGCATTTTGCCCCGGAGATGCTGCAGAAGATGGGCGAGGCGGTGGCGGGAGGGGTGCGTGACGGGCGTTTCTTCCGCCTCGATGGCGAGGCCATGGCGGCCTGCCCGAGCGACTCCATCGACTATGTGCTGATGGAGAAGACTGCCCGCGGGGCGGTGGTTGCCGCCGACCTCGGCTGGAGCGACATCGGCTCGTGGAAGGCCCTGTGGGACGTGCTCGACAAGGACGCCCAGGGTAACGTGCTACAGGGGGATGTGCTGCTCGAAGATACCAGAAACTGCCTGGTGCGGTCGGAAAACGTGCTGGTGGCGGCGGTCGGCCTGGAAGACACCATGGTGGTGGAAACCGCCGACGCGGTGCTGGTCGCCCCGCTGTCGCGCTCCCAGGAAGTCAAGAAGGTGGTCGAGCGGCTCAAGCGCGACGCACGCCGCGAGTTCAGCTATCATGCCACCGTGCACCGCCCCTGGGGCAGCTACACGGTGCTCGAGGAACTGCCGCGTTTTCAGATCAAGCGCATCAGCGTCAAGCCGGCGGCCAAGCTATCGCTGCAGATGCACCATCACCGGCACGAGCATTGGGTGGTGGTGTCGGGGACGGCGCGGGTGGTCAACGGCGACAGGGAAATCCTCCTCCATGAGAACCAGTCCACCTATATCCCCGCCGGCACCGTGCACCGCCTCGAAAACCCCGGCGTCATCCCCCTGGAGCTGATCGAGGTGCAGATCGGCAGCTACCTTGGCGAGGACGATATCGTCCGCTTCGAGGATGTGTATGGTCGGGAGGGTTCACGCTGAGCGGAGAGTCTCCGGAGTGGTGAGGGGTGCTCTACTCCCCGGGCTCCCTGATCATCTCCGATTTGCGTTTGCGGAAGGCTTCGACGTATTTGCCGAGAATGCGGCGGCCGTTCTTGGTGATCTTGAGAAAAGTGACGCCAGAGACAAAGCGGCCATCACGGGGGGCGGTGTGGGTGATGCGCCCTTCGAGGTTGATGAGGTCATCCTCGAGACCGACGGTTATCACCAGATGATTGCCGACCTTCAGCGGGTAGACGGTTTCCAGCTTGATGCCGTCGATGCTGACGTCGATGGTGCGGCCCATCGAGTAGTCCCCGGTCTTGCCCTCCTCGTCGAGAACCAGGTAGTCGAGGAGGTGCAGGGCGTCGTAGCGGATAAACTTCCTGTGTTCACGGGTTTTCATGGGTCGTCCTGGAGCCTTGTGCGGCGTCGCCGCCAACCTCGGGAAAGAGCCGACGGATGGCGCTCCGTTCCGCCTTGACCAGCCCCCTCTCGGTTATCAGCATCGTCACCAGTCGGGCCGGTGTGACGTCGAAACTGTAGTTTGCCGCCCGGGTGTTTTCCCCGGCCAGCTTCACCGTCCGTAACACCCCCTCGCCATCGATGCCGGTGAGGGTGGTGATTTCCTCCTCTTTTCTCTGTTCTATCGGAATTTCCCCGCCATTGTCAAGCCTCCAGTCAAAGGTGGAGGAGGGTAGGGCGACGTAGAAGGGAATGTTGTTGTCCCGCGCCGCCAGAGCCTTGAGATAGGTGCCTATCTTGTTGACCACGTCCCCGCTGCGGGTGACCCGGTCGGCGCCGACGATGACCATGTCGACCATGCCGAGTTGCATGAGGTGGCCGCCGGTGTTGTCGCATATCAGCGTGTTGGCGATCTTTTCCTGCTCCAGTTCCCAGGCGGTCAGCCGTGCTCCCTGGTTCCACGGCCGGGTCTCGTCGACCCACACATGTAGCGGGATGCCGGCGTCGCGGGCGGCATAGATCGGGGCGGTGGCGCTGCCGTGGTCGACGAAGGCCAGCCAGCCGGCATTGCAGTGGGTGAGAATGTTAACCGGAGCCCCTTTTTTCTTCCTGCTGATGGCGGCGATGATCTCCATGCCGTGGCGGCCGATGCTGGCGCAGAAGAGGGCGTCTTCGTCGGCGATGGCGCAGGCGGTGCGAAAAGCGATGTCCCGCTTGCCCGCCGCGTCGGGGGCCGCAGCCATGGCCATCAGCACCCTCTCCACCGCCCACATGAGGTTGCGCGCGGTGGGCCGGCTGGCGTCGAAACGCCGGGCCGCCTCCTGCATGTAGTCGTCGAAGGCCTCGTCGGGGGCTTCCAGGGCAGCCAGATAGATGCCGAAGCCGGCGGCGGCGCCGATCAGCCCTGCTCCGCGCACATGCATGTCGCGGATGGCGCTGATCATTTCCGCAGAGGTGGAGATGGTCTCGACAAGGAAGGTGAAGGGCAGGGCCCGTTGGTCGATAATGGAGATCTGGCGCGGGTTCTGCGGGTCCGGCCAGATGGTGCGATAAGGGCTGCCGTTGTAGTGCATGGTGTTGTTGTCCTGAAGGGAAGGAAGTCGTCGTTTTCTCGCCGGGCAGCATACTCCTTCCTCTGGCGATTGTAAACCGTGGAAAACTATCGACAAGCGCTCGCCAGGGATCTTTGCGCGGATCGTTGCATATTTGTCATAAAAATGAAAAATATCGACAATTATGTTATGCACCGACGTGTCGGAAGAAATGAAAATAATCGATTAACTGTATGAAAACAAACACTATAGAATAGGAAGAGGCTCCCCTGGCACGAGGCTTGAGTTACGGGGTCTGCAGTGTTGTCCGGAGATGAGAAAAAATTACAAAAACGTTGTATTGTCCGGGGCGGGTTCGCTGTCTGCAATCCGCAACAAGACCACTACAGACAAGGAGAGGATGATGGACAAGGCGGATACCGCTTTTCTTCTGGCAGCATCTGGGCTGGTGCTGTTGATGACCCCCGGGCTGGCGCTTTTTTACGGTGGCATGGTGCGCAAGAAAAACGTGCTCGGCACCATTCTGCAGAGCCTGGTGCTCATCTCGGTGATCTCGCTGGAGTGGGTCTACTTCGGGTATTCCATGGCCTTCGGGCCCGACGTCGGCGGGGTGATCGGCGACCTCTCGTGGCTGGGCCTGAATGGCGTCACCACCGCCCCCAGCGCCGATTACGCCAAGACTGTGCCGCACCTGGTGTTCATGGTCTTTCAGTGCATGTTCGCCATCATCACCCCGGCACTGATCACCGGCGCCTTTGCCGAGCGGGTGCGTTTCGTTCCTTTTCTCCTCTTTTCCCTGCTCTGGGCTGTCGCCGTTTACAACCCGGTGTGTCACTGGGTGTGGGGCAAGGGAGGCTGGCTGGGGGCGCGGGGGGTGCTCGATTTTGCTGGCGGTCTGGTGGTGCATGCCACCTGCGGCGCCGCCGCCCTGGCGGGAATACTCGTCCTCGGCCCGCGCCGCGGCTATGGCCGGGTGAGCTTCATGCCCCACAATCTGCCCATGACCATGCTTGGTACCGGTCTGCTGTGGTTCGGCTGGTTCGGCTTCAATGGCGGCTCGGCGCTTGCCGCCGACGAGCTGGCGGTCACTGCCTTCGTCGCCACCCATCTAGGCGGCATGGCGGGCCTCCTTTCCTGGGTGGCCATGGAGTGGGTGACCCGCCGCCAGGCCACCACCCTCGGCGCTGCCTCCGGGGCCATCGCCGGCCTGGCGACAATCACCCCGGCGGCCGGCTTCGTCGGCCCCAACGCGGCGGTGGTCATTGGCCTGCTCGCCGGGGTCTGCTGTTTTCTCGCCGTCAACGCCAAGGGGCGCCTCGGACTCGACGATTCTCTCGATGTGGTTGGCATTCATGGCGTCGGCGGCATCATCGGCACCCTCTGTGTCGGCATTTTCGCCTCGACCGCGGTCAACCCCGCCGGCGCCGACGGTCTTCTCGCCGGGCAGTTGGCGCAGCTCGGCCGCCAACTCCTCGGCGTGGCGGCGGTGGTGGGGTACGCCTTTGTCGTCAGCTGGCTGTTGTTCAAGCTGGTGCACGGGGTCTTGGGGATGCGCCTTTCCGAGGAGGCCGAAGTTGAAGGCTTGGATTCCGCCGAGCACTCGGAAACCGCCTATAACAATTGACCGAGCCAATTGCCGGTGGGTGGCAGTCACCGCCATGTGGTGCTTGCCGCCAGGGAGAAGTTGATATAAGGTTGTTGGCTGGTCGAGAGGCAGCTCTCGCAGTGCAGGTGAACAACGAGAAAGAAACGAGGTGCAGCGATGAGAAAGATTGAGGCGATTATCAAGCCGTTCAAGCTCGACGAGGTCAAGGATGCCCTGAACAGCATCGGCATCACCGGCATGACTATCAGTGAAGTCAAGGGCTACGGCCGGCAGAAGGGGCATACCGAGATTTATCGCGGGGCCGAATACGTCGTCGATTTCATCCCCAAGGTGAAAATCGAGATCGTCGTGCCTGCCGAGCAGGCCGATCTGGTGGTGGAGAAGATCCGTGTCGCCGCCAACACCGGCAAGATCGGCGATGGCAAGATCTTCGTCCTGCCCATCGAGCGTGTCGTCAGGGTGCGGACCGGGGAAGAGAATCGCGACGCGGTGTGACGGTGTCCTCAGCCTACAGGGAAAAACGGGAGGCCCTGGAGGCCATTTGGGCCAGGGCCGGCGGCGGCGACGAGGAATTGCGCCGCCATAGCCTGGCGGTGGACGAGCTCATCGTCGAGAGCTATGCCAGGGTCGCCGGCCTCGACCGCCAAGGCGACGTCGCCCTGGTGGCCCTTGGCGGCTATGGCCGTGAAGAGCTCTTTCCCTCCTCCGACGTCGACCTGATGATCCTCTATCGGGCGGAACTCGGCGAGGCCATCGGCAGAATCGCCGACGGCGTCCTCTATCCCCTCTGGGACAGCGGCCTCGAGGTCGGCCATGGGGTGCGCACCATAGAGGAGTCGATGGCCCATGCGGGGCAAGACTATTTCTTCCTCGTCGCTCTGCTCGACGCCCGCCTCGTTCACGGCTCGCGGGAGCTTTTTGTCGAGCTGCTCGACACCTACGGCCGCCTGTTCATCGAAGGGCGGCGGGAAGAGTTTGTCGAGAAGATGAAGGCCCACCGCGACAGCCGCCGCGAGCGCTATGGCAGCCACAGCTACCTGCTCGAGCCGCATATCAAGGAAGGGCGGGGCGGCATGCGCGATATCCAGGCGATGCTGTGGACGGCGCGCATGGTGTTCGGCCTGCAGGGGCTCCCGGCCATCGAAGAGGCGGGGCTGCTGCTTGCCGACGAGCGCGCCGACTTCGTCGAGGCGCGGAAGACCCTGGTGCGGCTGCGCAGCTACATGCACCATTTGGGACGGCGCAAAACCGACCAGCTTTTTTTCGAGCAGCAGGGCGAGGTAGCCAAGGCCTTCGGCTACAGTGGCGGCAATGGCATCCTCGGCGTCGAGCGCTTCATGCGCGACGTCTATGGTGCCCTGCACAAGGTCAGCCTCATCACCGACCTGTTCTTCGACCATGTCGACGAGGTCCTTGGGCTGGCCGGTAAAGGCGGCGCCATTGCCGACAAGGTGATCGAAAAGGGCATCGAGGTCAAGGTCGGCCGCATTCACCTTACCGCCACCCAGGCGATGCTCGAGGCCAAGCCGCAGTTGCTGCTGCGTGTCTTCCTCGCCATGGCGAGAACCGGCCTGCCCCTGCATCACCGCACCCGCAAGCTCATCGCCTCCTCGGCCGAGCTCATCGACGACAAGGTGCGGACGTCGCCACGCTTCGCCAAGACCTTTTGCGCCATGTTGCTCGAGGCCCGCGATTGCCGGGCGGTGCTCGAGGCGATGCTCGACACCGGCGTGCTGCAGGCTGCCATCCCCGAGTTCTCCGCCATCGCCACCCTGGCCCAGCATGACCTCTATCATATCTATACCGTCGATCGTCACAGCCTGCAGGCGGTGGCCGAGATCGAAAAAATGGTGGCCGCCGGGTCGGCTCCGCTCAAGGCTGTGAAGAGCCTGCGGGTGCTCTACCTCGCCGCGCTGCTCCACGACATCGGCAAGGGGTCGGGGCGTGACCATTCCCGCCAGGGCGCGACGCTGGTGGAGGCCATCGGCGCGCGTCTCCATCTCGCCCCCAGGGAGGTCGATTCCCTTGCCTTTCTTGTCCGCTATCACCTCTTCATGCCCGAGAGCGCCATGCGCCGCGACCTCAACGACAGCGTTTTCATCAAACGCTGCGCTGAGACCATCGGCGACCTCGATCGCCTCTCCATGCTCTATCTCCTCTCGGTGGCCGATTCCCGCGCCACCGGGCCGTCGGCCTGGAGCGACTGGAAGGGCGCCCTGCTCGAGGAGCTCTATTTCAAGGTCTACCAGCAGCTCGATATGGCGCGGCACGGAGTCCTCGACGCCGGCGCCCACGAGGAGCAGGGAGTGGAGTGGCTCCGCGAGCGTCTGCGCACGCTGCTCAAGGGCGCGGGCGATCTGTGCGTCGATATCGAAACCCTCACCGCCGACTATATCCTCTCCTTTTCGCCCGAGGTGGTGGCGCATCACGTGCTCACCCAGCGCGAACACTACCAGTTGCTGCGGCAGCGCTCGCTGATCGTCGCCGAAGAGGGTGGCGACGCCTGGCAGCTGCTGGTGATGACCGTCGACCGTCCCGGGCTGCTCGCCAAGATCTGCGGGGTGATGGCCTTGAACAACCTCACCGTGGTGCGGGCGCAGATCTTCACCTGGCCCGATGCCACCGTGGTCGATGTGCTCGACGTGCGGCCCATCGACGAGGTGGGCTTCGCCGAGAAGGACTGGCAGGCCATCAACAACCAGCTCGATCTGGCTATCGAGCATCGCATGGGGCTGAGTCACCGCCTCTATCACAAGCTCTCGGGGGTGGGTGCGAGGCGGCCGCCGGTTGCCGGTCGTGTCACCGCCAAGGTGGTCATCGACAACAACAGCTCCGACATCTATTCGGTGATCGAGGTCTACGCCCCCGACCAGCCCGGGCAGCTTTACCATATCGCCCAGGCCATGGCCGACTTCGGCCTCAATATCCACAAGGCCTATATCGCCACCGAGTCGACGCAGCTCATCGACGTCTTCTACGTCCTCGACTCCCAGGGGCAGAAGCTCGTCGACGACGACTTCAGCCGCGAAATCACGCAAGGCATCCTCCACTCATTATCGCGCGCGGCCTGAGTCCGCCGCTAAACTTCCGACGGGTTCGGGAAGGAGTTTTTGCGACAAAAAAATGACAAACATGTAACGAAAATTGAAATTCACTTTGCAGATAACGTTATAAATGTTATAAGAAGGCAGTCGGCCAAACCGTTCGCCAGTCAAGTCGGCCCTCAGTCGGCCGCAAGCGATGACCGGAAAGCAATCAACCCAATATGGAGCGTGCACTATGAGTGGAATTCAGGCCCGTCTCAACGCCATCTCGGCAATCATCAACTACAAGCCATCCCATGCCCCGCTCAACTTCAGCGGGACGAAACCCACCGATATGTTCGGCTCCAATGTCTTTAACGACAAAGTGATGAAAGAGCGTCTGCCCGGGCATGTCTACAAATCCTTGAAGCGGACCATCGCCTTCGGCGAGAAGCTCGACGCCTCGGTGGCCGATGTGGTGGCCAACGCCATGAAGGACTGGGCCATCGAAAAAGGCGCCACCCATTTCACCCATGTCTTCTACCCCCTCACCGGTCTGACCGCCGAGAAGCACGATTCCTTCCTCGTGCCGGACGGTGAGGGCGGCGCTCTGGCAGAGTTTTCCGGCAAGATGCTCATTCAGGGCGAGCCCGACGCCTCTTCCTTCCCCTCCGGCGGTTTGCGCGCCACCTTCGAGGCGCGTGGCTACACCGCCTGGGATGTAACCAGCCCGGCCTATCTCCTCGAAAACCCCAATGGCACCTTTCTCTGCATCCCCACCGCTTTCGTTTCCTGGACCGGTGAGGCGCTTGACAAGAAAACGCCGCTGCTGCGCTCCCTGCAGGCCCTCAACAAGCAGGCCAAGAGAGTGCTCAAGCTCTTCGGCGTCAACACCAAGCTGCCGGTGACCGCCTTCGCCGGGCCGGAGCAGGAATACTTCCTCATCGACCGTAACTTCGTCTTCTCCCGCCCCGACCTGCTCATCGCCGGGCGAACCCTGTTCGGGGCCCCCTCGGCCAAGGGTCAGGAGTTCGAAGATCAGTATTTCGGGGTCATTCCCCGCCGTGTCCTCTCCTTCATGATGGAAGTCGAGCGCGAGCTCTTCAAGCTCGGCATTCCGGTGAAGACCCGCCACAACGAGGTGGCGCCGAGCCAGTTCGAGATCGCCCCCATCTATGAGCAGGGCAACCTCGCCGCAGACCACAACCAGCTGGTGATGACCACCCTGCGCAGCGTCGCCAAGCGCTACGGCATGGTCTGTCTGCTGCACGAAAAGCCCTTCGCCGGCATCAACGGCTCTGGCAAGCACCTCAACTATTCCATCGGCAACGCCGAACTGGGCAGCCTCTTCGACCCGGGCGATACCCCCCATGCCAACGCCCAGTTCCTGGTCTTCTGCGCCGCCGCCATCCGTGCCCTGCACAAGTATGGCGCCTTGCTGCGCGCCACCGTGGCCTCGGCTTCCAATGACCATCGCCTGGGCGCTAACGAGGCGCCTCCGGCGATCATGAGCGTCTACCTTGGCGCGCAGCTGGCCGACGTCTTCGAGCAGATCAAAAAGGGCGAGGTCAAAGGTTCCAAGCAGAAAGGCTTGATGAACATCGGTGTTGACACCCTGCTGCCGCTGCCCATGGACCCGGGCGACCGCAACCGCACCAGCCCCTTTGCCTTCACCGGCAATCGCTTCGAGTTCCGCGCCGTCGGCTCTTCCCACTCCATCGCAGGGGCCCAGGTGGCCCTCAACACGATGATGGCCGAGTCCCTCGACTTTGTCGCCAGCGAACTGGAGAAGCTTGGTAAGGTCAACAAAACGCAGTTCAACGAGGGTGTGCAGAAGCTGCTGCAGGGCATCATGAAGGACCATGACGCGGTCATCTTCAATGGTGACGGCTATTCCGAGGCCTGGCACAAGGAGGCGGTCAAGCGCGGCCTGCCCAACCTCAAGACCACCCCGGAAGCCCTGCCGGTCCTTTCCAGCAAGGAAGTGGTGGAACTGTTCACCAAGTACGGGGTCCTGTCTGCCGCCGAGTTGAAGAGCCGCCAGGAAATCTACCTCGAGCAGTATGTCAAGGTGGTCGCCACCGAGGCGAACCTGGTCATCCGCCTGGCGCGCACCGTCATCTTCCCGGCGGCCATGCGCTATCAGGGCGAGTTGGCCAAGACCTGTGCCCACCTCAAGGCCATCAGCCATGATTTCAAGATGGTCGCCCTGGAGGATGTCACCACCAAGCTGCGCCTCATGCAGGCCGAGGTCGACAAGCTGGAGAAGCTCCTCGCCCACGAGGGTGGCGACACCCTGGCCCACGCCACCTATATGTGCAACAAGGTGCTGCCGGTCATGCTGGAGGTGCGCCGTTATGCCGATGCCCTGGAGTCGGTAGTGGCCGACGACCTGTGGCCGCTGCCATCCTATCAGGAGATGCTCTTCATCCGCTGAGCGGCGAAGACTTTCGAGAGGAAAGCGGCCGCTCCCCGCCGGGGCGGCCGCTGTCCTTTTTTTGATATCCGCTGCAGGGGTGCCAGTTACGACCTGCAGGCCACCAGCCGGCCGGCGAAGAAATCCTTGCAAGAAGGGGATGAACAGGCTACCAGTAACAGTCGCGACCGGCGATGGCTTGTCAGGATAGGCCCTGCCGTCGCCGATGCCCCTAAATCACTACAGCTCTTAAAAGAAACCGAGATACCAGGAGAAGGGAATGACCAGAGAAGAAATAATGCACATCATCGAGGACGAGAACATCCAGTTCTTCCGCCTCCAGTTCGTCGATATTTTCGGCTTTATGAAGAATGTCGCCATCCCCAAGAGCCAGATCGAGAAGGCCCTGGACGGCAACATGATGTTCGACGGCTCGTCCATCGACGGTTTCGTCCGTATCGACGAGTCCGACATGTACCTCAAGCCGGATTACAACACCTTTACCATCCTTCCCTGGCGCAACAAGTCGGGCATCGCCGCCGCGCGCATCATCTGCGATGTCTACAAGGCGGATGGCAGCCCCTTCGCCGGTTGCCCGCGGGTCAACCTCAAGCGTGTGCTGGCCGAGGCGAAAAAGCTCGGCTATACCATGAACGTCGGCACCGAGGCGGAGTTCTTCCTCTTTGAAAAGGACGAGGAAGGCTTGCCGACGACCATTACCAGCGACGTCGCCGGCTATTTCTCCCTCGACCCCGAGGACAAGGGTGGCGACTGCCGCCGCGAGATCATCGAGACCCTGGAGAAGATGGGTTTCGAGATCGAAGCCTCGCACCACGAGGTGGCCGAGGGCCAGCATGAGATCAACTTCAAGTATGCCGATGCCCTGACCGCCGCCGACAATACCGTCACCTTCAAGTGGGTGGTCAAGTCCATCGCTTCGAAATACGGACTCTACGCGACCTTCATGCCCAAGCCGATCTTCGGCATCAACGGTTCGGGGATGCATACCAACCAGAGCCTGTTCAATGCCGACGGCACCAACGCCTTCTTCGACGAGAAGGATCCCTTGAAGCTCTCCCAGGTGGCCTACTCCTATATCGCCGGCATCCTTAAGAACTCCAGGGCCTTTTCGGCGGTCACCAATCCGCTGGTCAACTCCTATAAGCGGCTGGTGCCGGGCTACGAGGCTCCGGTGTACTGCGCCTGGTCGGCGTCGAACCGCTCCGCCCTGATCCGCATCCCCGCCGCCAGGGGTCTCTCCACCCGGACCGAGGTGCGCTGCCCCGACCCGACCTGCAATCCCTACCTCGCCTTCGCCATGATGCTCAACTCCGGCCTTGACGGGGTGCGCAACAAGCTGGCGCCGCCGCCGGAGGTCAAGCGCGACATCTTCAAGATGACCGCCGCCGAGATGGCTGCCGAAGGGATCGCCGTCATGCCCGCCAGCCTCAAGGAGGCGGTGGAGGAGCTCAAGGCCAGCCATATCGCCGTGCCCACCCTTGGCGAGCATATCTTCGAGAAGTATGTCGAGGCCAAGGAGAAGGAGTGGGATCGCTTCCGCACCGCGGTCACCGAATGGGAACTGGAGGAGTATCTCAGCGTCTATTGAGCGCCGCGCAGCCCACAGTCACCTGTGAGCCCGCCGTCCTCCGGGATGGCGGGCTCTTTGCGTTGGTGGTGGTGGCAGGGCTTGCCAATTGCGCATTTTCTCAGTAAAAGGGTGGGAACGCCCTTTTTTTGTGGTACCTCGCTCAGCCATGGCCGCCAAGAACCCCACCTCCGACCCCGTCGGTACGATCCTTCCCCACCTCTCCCGTGACTTGGGCTGGGAAAAGCAGCTCGACCTCCATTCCATCTTCATCTCCTGGGATGGGCTGGTCGAGGAGGAAGTGCGGGCGCATTGCCGGCCCTTGAAGATCGAGCGCGAGGTGCTGTGGCTGGAGGTGGAGAACTCCTCGTGGATGCAGCAATTGCAGTACCTCAAGCATGAACTGCTGCAGCGCCTCAACCGCTCTCTGCGGCTGGCGCGACTGCACGATATCAAGATGACCCTCGGTACGGGCGAGCCTTTCGCGCAGAAGGAAGAGAAGGTGGCCAAGGTGAGTTTTCGTCAGCTGAGTGAGGAGGAACTGGCCGCCATCGAGAGACAGGCGGCGGGTATCGCCGACCAGCAATGCCGGGAGGCCCTGGTGCGCTTCCATTATCTCGCCGCGGTGTGCCGGCGGCGGGAGGAAAGATGACCGCAGCCCGCCACAGCCTGCGCCTTACCGATTTATACGCCTTTTCGGGATGACCATGTTACACGACAATGTCTTGAGCGCCATCGGCAACACCCCCCTGATCCGCATCAACCGGCTCTTCAAGAGCGAGCGGGTGGTCATTTACGGCAAACTGGAGTCGGCCAACCCCGGCGGTTCGGTGAAGGAGCGCATCGCCCTGTCGATGATCGAGGGCGGCGAGGCGAGCGGCGCGCTGACCAAGGACCGCATCGTCCTCGAGGCTACCAGCGGCAACACCGGTATCGGCCTGGCCATGGTGTGTGCCGCCAAGGGCTACCGCTGCGTGCTGGTGATGCCCGAGTCGGCGAGCATCGAGCGACGCAAGATCATGCAGGCCTACGGCGCCGAAATCCTCCTCACCCCGGCCTCGCGCGCCACCGATGGGGCCATCGAGAAGTCCTACCAGATGATCCGCGAGTTTCCCGATCGGTATTTCCTCACCGACCAGTACAACAACGAGGCCAACTGGCGGGCCCATTACCGCCATACCGCGCCGGAGATCTGGCAGCAGACGGAAGGCCGGGTGACCCACGTCGTCGCCACCCTCGGCACCTCGGGGACGGTCATGGGGCTGGCCGCCTGGTTCCATGAATTTCAGCCGCAGGTCAAGGTGGTCGCCGTCGAGCCGCACCTCGATCATAAGATCCAGGGGTTGAAGAACATGAAGGAGTCCTATAAGCCGGGGATCTTCGACAAGTCGGCCCCGGACAGGATCGTGCAGATCGACGACGAGAGCGCCTTCGCCATGGCCCGCATGCTGGCCGGCAAGGAAGGGCTGCTGGTGGGGATGAGCAGCGGAGCCGCCATGGCCGCGGCCATCGACTACGCACGGGAACTGGAAGAAGGCCTGGTGGTGGTTATCCTTCCCGATGGCGGCGAGCGCTATCTCAGCACGCCGCTGTTCACCCCGCCGAAGAAGACCGAGGAAAAGAAGAAACAGCTCTGGCTGTTCAACACGAGAAGCAAGAAGAAAGAGGTCTTCACTCCCCAGAAAGAGGGACAGGTGACCTTCTATTCCTGCGGGCCCACCGCCTTCGAAGTCGCCAATCTCGCCCTGTGCCGCCGCTTCATCGTCTCCGACCTCATCACCCGCACCCTCGAGGCCAAGGGGCTTGCGGTGGATGCCTATATGAACTTCACCGATCTCGACGACAACACCATTGCCGGGGCGGAGAAGGCGGGCAAGCCGCTGCGCGAATATACCGAGGGCTTCATCGCCGGCTTCATGGAAGACATGGAGACCCTCGGCGTGAAGCGGGCCAAGGGCTACCCCAAGGCCAGCGAAAACGTGCAGGCGATGATCGGTATCGCCCGGGAACTGATGGACAAGGGCTATGCCTACGAAAAGCACGGCTCGATCTACTTCGACATCAGCAAGTTCAAGAAGTATGGCCGGCTCTCCGGCATCGACCTGAGCAAGATCCAGCTCGGCAAGACCGTCGACCTCGACGATTACGAGAAGGACAACCCGCGCGACTTCACCCTGCTCAAGCGCTCGACCCTGGGGGAGCTGAAAAAGGGCATCTTCTTCGAGAGCGAGTGGGGCAATGTCCGTCCCAGCTGGCATGTCGAGTGTTCGGCCATGGCGACGAGGAACCTTGGCCCGACCATGGACATCCATACCGCGAGCCGCAATCTCCTCTTCCCGCACCACGAGAACGAGATCGCCATCGCCGAGGCCCTCACCGGCAAGCCGCTGGCCAACTACTGGCTGCACTCGGAGCTGGTGCTGGTCGATGGCAAGAACATGTCGAGCGACGCCGGCAACAACGTCACCCTGAAGGAGTTGCTGCGGCGGGGCTATACCGGGCGCGAGGTGCGCTTCATGCTCCTCTCGGTGCACTACCGCAAGCCGCTGGATTTTTCTTATCGACGCCTCGACACGGCGCGCACCGCCCTGCGCCGCCTCGACGAGTTCACCTGCAAGCTCAACTGCCTGCCTCCGGGGGGGCGGCCGCACCCCGAGGTGACCGCCTTCGTCACCGCCATGGAGGAGCAGTTCTTCGCCGCCATGGACGACGACCTCAATGTTTCCAAGGGTATGGGGGCGATTTACAACTTTCTGCGCAAGGTCTACCCGGTGCTGCAGGTCAACAACCTCGACCGCGATCAGCGCAGCTATATCCTCGAGACCCTGGGGCGGATGAACACCATCCTCAACATCTTCCACCTGCAGGGCTGCCCCCTGGCCCCCGATGTCAACGCCCTCATCCAGCGGCGTGAGCAGGCGCGGCTCGCCAAGGACTGGCAGGCGGCGGACGAGGCCCGGGCCGAGCTGGCCCGCAAGGGCATCGTCGTCATCGACACCGTCAACGGGCCAGTGTGGAAACGGGTGCGTGACGCCGAGTAAGGGAGAATGAGGTTGCTTTTTGAGCCTTTTTGGGTATTATGTCGTCCGTCGATGAGGCGTTTTCCTAGCACATACGCGCCCGTAGCTCAGTTGGATAGAGCAACGGCCTTCTAAGCCGTGGGTCAGGGGTTCGAATCCCTTCGGGCGTGCCAGTACTCTTTAGCCACGAGAAGGGTTTGCCGTGCAGACCAGCGCTCTGTGGCTTTTTTTGGGTGGGCTGCAGCCGTGGACGGGTTACCAGTTTTATGCCGTTGGCAACCTTGTACAAAACCGCCATGGAACTTCGAATTGCCTTTTCCCCATAAGTGTTTTACTTAGGAAAATCAGGAAATACACCCGGGTACGCCGGGATCTCCGCCTCTATTCCCCCAGGAGTTTTCTCAGCATGTTGAGCAGAAAACGTATCGCGATCACCGGCGGTGCCGGTTTCCTCGGCTCGCACCTCTGCGAGAAGCTTCTCGCCCAGGGCCACGAGGTCTTGTGCATCGATAATTTCTATACCGGGGCCAAGGTCAATATCGCCCATCTCCTTGGCAACCCGATGTTCGAACTCATCCGCCACGACGTCACTTTCCCGCTCTACCTGGAGGTTGACGAAATCTATAATCTTGCCTGCCCGGCGTCACCGATCCACTATCAGTTCGACCCTGTGCAGACCACCAAGACCTCGGTGCATGGGGCGATCAACATGCTCGGTCTGGCCAAGCGCGTCAAGGCCAAGATCTTCCAGGCCTCGACCAGCGAGGTCTATGGCGATCCCCTGATTCACCCCCAATCCGAAAGCTATTGGGGCCATGTCAACCCTATCGGGATCCGCTCCTGCTATGACGAGGGCAAGCGCTGCGCCGAGACCCTCTTCTTCGATTACCACCGTCAGCACCGGGTGCGCATCAAGGTCGGCAGGATTTTCAACACCTACGGGCCGCGCATGCAGCAGAACGACGGCCGCGTCGTCTCCAATTTTATTGTTCAGGCACTGCGCCATGAGCCGATTACCATCTATGGCGATGGCAGCCAGAGCCGGTCGTTCTGTTATGTCGACGACCTCATCGAGGCCTTTGTCCGCTTCATGGAGAGCGACGATGAACTCGTCGGGCCGCTCAATCTTGGCAACCCTGTGGAGTTCACCATCCGCGAACTTGCCCACCGCGTGGTGGAAATGACCGACTCGAAGTCGACCATAGTCGAAAAACCACTGCCCATGGACGACCCCAGGCAGCGGCAGCCGGATATCTCCCTCGCTCGCGAGCGTCTCGGCTGGGAGCCCAAGGTGCCCCTCGCCGAGGGGCTCAAACCGACCATCGCCTATTTTCAACGTCTGCTCGACAGGTAGGGTGGCATGATCGGGGGCGGCGTATATCGTCTCGCCAGGGATCTGGTGAAATATAACCACATGCTGCGTGCCCTGGCCGCCCGCGAGGTGGCCGGGATGTATGTCGGCTCGCTGCTCGGCTTTTCCTGGACCTTTATCCAGCCGGCGGTGATGATTCTCGTCTTCTGGTTCGTGTTCAGCGTCGGCTTCAAGACCCAGCCCCTCAACAACGTGCCCTTCGTGGTGTGGCTGACCGCCGGCATGGCGCCGTGGTTTGTGTTCTCGGCCATCGTCGCCTCGGCCGCCGGGGTAATTCTGCAGTATGCTCACCTCATCAAGAAGACGGTCTTCCCCTCGCAGATTCTGGTGATGGTCAAGATCCTCTCCAATCTCGTCGGCCATGGCGCTTTCGTCCTCCTGCTGGTGGTACTCATCCTCGCCAACGCCATGCCGCTCAGCCTTTACTACCTGCAGGGGCTGTACTATCTCTTTTGTCTTTTGGTGCTTGCCGGAGGCATTGGCTGGCTCATCTCGGCGCTCAACGTCTATGCCCGTGACGTCGGCCAGCTGGTTCCGGTCATCCTGCAGGTGGGCTTCTGGGCGACACCGATCTTCTGGGATGCGACGATCATGCCGCACAAGGTGCAGTTGTGGCTGAAACTCAACCCGCTGTGCTACATTATCCAGGGCTATCGCGATTCCTTCATCTATTTCGTGCCGTTTTGGCACCACGGCTGGGAGACGCTCTATTTCTGGGCGGTGACCGGGCTCTTTCTGGTAGGCGGCGGCTGGGTCTTCTCGCGGCTCAAGCCGCAGTTCGCCGATGTCCTCTAGGGTGGCGACGATGTCCGCAGACCATGCCATAACCGTGGAGAAGGTGAGCAAGACGTACCGTCTCTACGCCCGCAATTCCGACCGTATCAGGGAAACCTTCCATCCCCTGCGCAGACAGTATCACCGTCCCTTTACCGCGCTCGATGACGTCTCTTTCGCCATCAGGCGTGGCGAGTCGGTGGGTATCATCGGCAAGAACGGCAGCGGCAAGTCGACTCTGCTGCAGATTCTTTGCGGGGTCCTGCAGCCTTCCACTGGCAAGGTGGCAGTCAACGGTAGGATCTCGGCCCTGCTTGAGCTGGGGGCCGGCTTCAACCCCGAGTTCACCGGCCGCGAGAACGTCTACCTCAGCGCCACCATCATGGGGCTGTCGCCGGACTATGTCGACCGCAATATCGATAAGATCTTCGCCTTCGCCGATATCGGCGAGTATGTCGACCAGCCGGTCAAGCTCTATTCGAGCGGCATGTACGTGCGCCTCGCCTTTGCCACCGCGATCAGCGTCGAACCGGAGATCCTCATTGTCGACGAGGCCCTGGCCGTGGGCGATATCTTCTTTCAGCAGAAGTGCGTCGCCCACATGAAGGAGATGCAGAAGAACGCCACCATCGTTTTCGTCACCCACGATATGCATGCCGTCACCAACCTCTGTCGGCGGGTCATTCTGCTCGATGGGGGGAGGGTTCTCTTTGACGGAGAGCCGATCGACGGGGTGGCAAAATTCACCAAGCTGGTCCATAACGAGCGTTTCCAGGAGAAAATGGGGCGCGAGGCGGGCGATGATAGCGGCCGGGACGAGGTCATGCATTGCCAGGATGATGACAGAGGGTGGCTGGCGGTCAGCGCCGAAGACCGCGGCGGGGCGCTGGAGATTGAGATCATCAAGGTCAAGGTGACCGACGTGCAGGGGTTGGCCAAGGAGACCGTAGTGCAGGGAGATGAGGTAGTCGTTCATCTCCTCGTGCGGGCGGTAAGAGATGTTGACAGCCTCATCGTCGGCTATACGGCCAAGGATCGTATCGGCAATGCCATTTTCGGCGAGAATACCTGCTCATCGCTGGGCGGGAGATTCTCGGTGAAGCGGGGAACGTCGGAAATCACCTATTCCTTCATTTGGCCCGAGGTTTACCCGGAGCAATACACCTTGACCTTTGGCATTGGTGAAGGCTCCGACCCCTTCGTTCACAAGATTCACTGCTGGGCCCATAATGTCGTGTCCCTTGCCGCGCTGGTACCGGGAAGGGGAGTACATGGCATTTTCAATAATCCGATCCGCTCCTGCGAGATCAGCCTTTTATCTACCGATTGATTGCCGTGGAAGACTGTCTCTACAGTGCAGAGCAACTCTTCGCCGAGGTCAAGACCAGGCTTGAGGCTTGTCTTTCCGCGCCTAAAGTGGTGTGTTTCGATTTCTTCGATACCCTGGTGCAGCGCACGGTACCCCCGGAGGAAACCAAGCGGATCGCCGCACGACAGCTTGCCGCTGCCTTGGGGCGGGAGAGGGACGGGGAGTTTCTCTA
>JANJUM010000264.1 GCA_024710585.1 Desulforhopalus sp. | reverse complement strand
CCGACCACCAGGGTGCGCGGGCGAAAGACCCAGGCGGTGGCGGGGAAGGTGTCCCTGGTGGAGACGATGATGTCCGCCTCGGCGGCATCTTCCACCAGGCGCAGGCCGGGGGGCAGGGACTGCACCGCCTCGTCGCTGTAGAGACGCAGCCAGCCGCGGTTGACGAGGAGGCCGCTGGCGGCGGTGAGGAGTTCGCGGCGTGGCGGAACCAGGCCGAGGCGCCGCGCCCAGAGGTCGAGGGCGACCAGCTCGAGGGTGTCCGAGGCGGTGGTGATCACCGCCGCGCCGCCGCTCAGCGCCGCCACCGTCCGCGCCAGTTCGTTGCCGCCGCCAAGATGGCCGCCGAGCAGGCTGACGGCGTGGCGGCCGCGCTCGTCGACCACCACCACGCAGGGGTCGAGTTCCTTATCCCTGAGCAGGGGAGCCAGCATGCGGACGACGATGCCCGCCGCCATGACGCACACCAGGCCGTCGTAGTGGCCCCAGGCGTCGGCGAGCCTTTCGGCAATCTTCTCCCCCGCCGTGCCGACGAGATGGTCCGCCTCCGGCAGCTCCCGGGCGAGGGTCGCCGCCAGGCGGTTGCCGCCGGCGGTGATGGCGAGGACGGCGACGCGCATCAGCCCCTTTCTCCCTTGCGGTAGCCGTGGCTGAAGCTGCCGTCGTAGAGCTTCGAGAGGGCCGACGGCCCCTCTTCGGCGAAGACCCGGCCAACGGCGATGATCGCCGTTTTGGCGATGCCTGCCTCCCTGGCCTGGGTGGCGATGGTCGCCAGGGTGCCGCGCAGCCGCACCTCCTCCGGCCAGCTGGCCTTCTCGACGATGGCTGCCGGGGTGTCGGCGGGGTAGCCGCCGCGCCGCAGCTCCGCGACCACCTCCTCGATCATGCCGACGCTGAGGTAGATGAGCATGGTCGCCTGGTGGGCGGCGAGGCTCTCCAGGTTTTCCCCCGGCGGCACCGGGGTGCGGCCGCCGCGGCGGGTGATGATCACCGTCTGCGATACCTCGGGCAGGGTCAGCTCCGCCGCCAGCGAGGCAGCGGCGGCAGTGCCCGAGCTCACGCCGGGGACCACCGCGTAGGCGATGCCATGGAGGCGCAGCCGGGCCATCTGCTCGGCGATGGCGCCGTAGATCGAGGGGTCGCCGGTATGGAGGCGCACCACCCGCGCCCCCTGGCGCTGCCTGGCGACGATGAGGTCGACCACCTCGTCGAGGGTCATTCCGGCGGAGTCGTGGATCTCCGCGGCGATGCCTTCGAGCAGGGTTCGGGGGACCAGCGAGCCGGTATAGATGACCAGGTCGGCCCTGTCCAGCAGGCGCCGTCCCTTGAGGGTGATCAGCTCGGCATCGCCGGGGCCGGCGCCGACGAAGTGCACCGGGTGGCCCGTTGCCGCCGGTTTCTCACTCTTTTCGCTCATTTTCTTCCTGTGATGATGGTTATCGGGTTGAAGGTGGCGGTGGCGCCATGGCCATCGCTTCGACTCACCTGCAGGGTCGCCTGGCGCACCTGCAGACCGTGTTCGGCCATGAGCCGTGGCGCCGCCTCGACAGTCGCCGCGATGACGCCGTTGACGACGAGGAGTCCACCGGCGGAGAGACGCGAGGCGGCCATGGCGATGATCGCGGCGAGGTTGCCGCCGCTGCCGCCGACGAAGACGCGCTGCGGCTCGGGCAGGTCGGCACAGCTCCGCGGGGCCCGGCCAGCGACCGGGATGACGTTATGGCAGCGGTACTTGCGGATATTTTTTGTAATATTGTCCAATTGCTCTTCTTTATCCTCGATGGCGTAGACGACGAGATCGGGGTTGAGCCGCGCCGCCTCGACCGACACCGAGCCGCTGCCGGCGCCGATATCCCATAAGACCCCTCGCCGTGGCAGGCGCAGCTGGTGCAGGGTTGCGGCGCGCACCTCGTTCTTGGTGATCAGGCCGCGGCTGTGGCTGAGCTCTTCCTCGCCGAGGCCGAAGCGGCAGTCCGGCGGCTCTCCGCCGGGAACCAGCAGGGCGACGACGTTGAGCACCGCAAAGTTCCGCCCGGCGGTGGCGGCGAGGTCCCCGCGGAAGACGGCTTCCCCGGACAGGCCGAGCTCTTCGGCGACGAGCACCTCTATGTCTCTGGCCAGTTCCTTGTCGCCGATGAGCTGCAGGTAGGCGAGCAGCGTCCTGGCGATGCCGTCCGGGGTGTTGCTCGGGTCGGTGAAGAGGAGGTTTTTGCCATGGCGGAGGAGCAGGCCGGGGAGGTGGTGGTGGCTGCGGCCGTGCAGGCTGGTGACGACGGCGTCGTCCCAGGGCAGGCGGAAGAGGGCGCAGGCGCGCTGCAGGGCGGTGGTCGCCGGGGAAAAATGCAGCCGTTCGTGGTCGAACTCGGCCAACAGCCGCTTGCCGATGCCGTAGTAGAGCGGGTCGCCGCCGACGAGAACCGCGACCTTGCCCTCTCCGGGCTGGCGGCTCAGGGCAGCGATGGCCGCCGCAAGCGGGCTGATGTCGTGGAAGGGCAGGCCGAGGCCCGCGGCGACGGGGGCGAAGCGCCGCGCGGCGACGATCAGGTCGCAGCCTTCAAGGAGGCGGCGCTGGCTCTCGGTGAGCGGCCCCCCGTCGGTGCCGATGACGAAGATCCTACACATGGGCGAGCAACCTTGCCTGGTGGTCGATGAGCAGCACCCGTACTTCCCGGCCGCTGACCTCGCGGCCATACTCGGCGGCGAGGGCGCAGACGGCGCTGATCAGGTCGTCGCGACCGGCCTCCTCGAGGTGGCCGTACATCTCGCGGGCGGTGTTGGCCGCCTGGAGACGGCCCAACAGGGGCCAGTCCGCCCCGAGCCGCTGCAGCAGAGCGGCGCCGTCGGCCACTTCGAGAGCCCCGTGGCGGACATGGGTCTGGGGGATGCGCAGGGCGGCCTTGAGCGCCTTGGCCCACATGGTGGCGAGGTGGATGGTGGCAAAGCCCCGCGCCGCCGCCTCGCACAATGAGAAGTGCAGGTAGTCGCCCATCATCGCGTAGGCTTCTTCGGGCAGGGCGAGATGTTTCTGCGCCCCCTTTTCCGAGGTGCGCCCGGTGGAGAGGACCACCTCGCTCAGGCCGGCCTCGCGGGCGACGTCGAGGGAGGCCTTGATGGTCGCTGTCCAAGCGTCGGCGGAGATGGGGCGGACGATGCCGGTGGTGCCGAGGATCGACAGCCCGCCGATGACGCCGAGGCGGCGGTTGAGGGTCTTCTCGGCGAGCAGCTCGCCGCCGTCCACGGCGATGGTCACGGTCAGCGCCAGGGAGGTGACCTCGGCGACCGCTTCGGCTATCATGCGCCGCGGCACCGGGTTGATGGCCGGTTCGCCTACCGCCACCGCCAGGCCGGGCTTGGTGACCAGGCCGACGCCCTCGCCGCGGCAGAGGAGGAGATTGCCGGTGGCGACGCAGTTGCTGTGGTCGACGCCGGGCCGGGGAAAGCTCACCGTGGCACAGATCCGCGCGCCATTGGTGACGTCCGGGTCGTCGCCGGCATCTTTGCGCACCGCGGCCCTGGCCTCGCCATGGGCGAGCGCGCAGGAAGCGATGGCAAAGCCCCTGCGGCTGCCGTCGGGAAAGGGGATGGTCACCTCGCTCGGGGCCGGCTCGCCGAGGAGGAGGCAAGCCGCCGCCTTGGCCGCCGCGGCGGCGCAGGCTCCGGTGGTGAAGCCGCTGCGCAGGCGTTTGCTCATGGCTGGCGTGCCGCCAGGCGGAGCAGGGCGTTGATCGTCGCCGCCGCCGTCGGGCTGCCGCCCTTGCGGCCGAGGCTGGTGATATGGAGGCAGTCGCTCTCCGCCAGCAGGGCTTTTGATTCGGCGGCATTGACGAAGCCCACCGGCAGGCCGACGATGAGCGGCCTTTCGGCGGGGGGCATCAGGCCTGTCAGACGGATGGCCTCCACCAGGGCGGTGGGGGCATTGCCGATGGCGACGATGCCCACCCCGGCGCTCAAGCCGCGGCGGATGGCCAACTCGGAGCGGGTCACCCCTTCATCCTGCGCCTCGCGGGCGATGTCCTCGTCCCCCACCAGACAGACGACCTTGCCGCCCCAGCGGGAAAGAAGCTTTTTGCCGATGCCGGCGGCGGTCATGGTGACGTCGGTGAGGATGTCGCCGCCGCCGCGGATGGCGGCCAGGCCGCGGGCGATGGCCCCCGGCGAGAAGCGCATGGTCTCCTTGAAGGAGAAGTCGCCGGTGGCGTGGATGACGCGGCGCACCACCTCGTAGGCCTCAGCATCGAAGCCGTGGGGCCCGATCTCGCGGTCGATGATGGCGAAACTCTCCTTTTCGATATCGGCAGGGGCTACCTGGCGTAGCTGCACGGTCATGATGTCACTCCAAGCAATGGTTAATGAAGGCCTCCGCCGCCCCCGGCGAGAAGCCGAGGTGCAGATGCAGGTAGCCGCCGAGCACCCGGCCGATGCGATAGCCTTCGCTGCCGCCCGGGGTGATGGCGAAGAGTCGTTCGACGTGGCGCGGCATCTCCTCGATATGGGAGTAGTGAAACTCGTGCCCGCGCAGCACGGTCCCCGCCGGGCCGAAGCAGCCTGGCGCCAGGGTGGTGGCCTCGCGGTAGCCGAGGGCGGCGCGGCGCTTGCCCATATACGCTTTGACCGGAAAGATCCCCGCCATGGGGAAGAAGTCGCCCTCGTTGACGGTGATGCCGGCGGTGAGATACATGAAGCCGCCGCACTCGGCGTAGATCGGCCGCCCGTCCCTGGCGAAGCGGCGGATATCGTTCAGCATGGCCTCGTTGCCGCTCAGCTGCCGGGCGTAGAGCTCGGGGTAGCCGCCGCCGAGGTAGAGCCCGTCGAGGCCCTGCGGCAGCCGCTCGTCGTCGGTGGGGCTGAAGGCGACCAGCTCGGCCCCGGCCGCGGTGAGCAGATCGAGGTTGTCCTGGTAATAGAAACAGAAGGCCCGGTCCCTGGCAACCCCAATTCGGCAGCGTTGCGGCCTGGCGTCGAGTCCCTGGTCGGCGGGCAGCTCAGGCGGGCGGCGGCAGAGGGCCAGCAAGGCGTCGAGATCTATGCCATCGGCAATGGTCTGGGCCAGGGTGGCGATGGCCTCCTCGGCCAGGGGGCTCTCCTCGCCGGTATAGAGGCCGAGGTGGCGGCTGGGGATGGAGAAGTCGAGGTTGCGCGGCAGGCTGCCGAGGATACGGGCCTGGCAGCGGGCGGTGATGGCCTCGCTGACCAGCTGCAGGTGGCGCGGGCTGGCGACGCGGTTGAGGATGACGCCCACCGGGGCCGCTTCCGGCATCAGGGTCGCAAAGCCGTGGACCACCGCCGCGGCGCTCTCGGCCATGGAGCGCACGTCGAGGACGAGCAGCGTCGGCAGGTTGAGGGCCGTGGCGAGGCTGGCGCTGGAGGAAAGTCCGCCGTCGAACATGCCCATCACCCCTTCGACTATGGAGACGTCGGCCTCCCGGCCATGACGGTAAAGGGTGGCGCGGGTGAAGGCCTCGCCGCACATCCACAGGTCGAGGTTGCGCGAGGTGCGGCCGGTCACCAGCCGGTGCAGGCCGGGGTCGATGAAGTCGGGGCCGCATTTGAAGGGCTGCACGGCCAGGCCGCGTTGACGCAGGGCGGCCATGATGCCGAGGGTGACGGTGGTCTTGCCCGAACCGGAGGAGGTGCCGGCGATGACGCAGGCCGGGGCGCTGGCGGGGTTCATCGGGCAGCCTCCAGGTCGGGGAAGAGCGCATTCTGCAGCAGTTCGACCCCGTCGAGCAGGCGCGGCGTGGGCCGCGACACCAGCGGCTCGGGGACGAGGACGATGCGCCCCTGGCGTACGGCGCGGATGGCCCCGAAGCCCGGCTCGTCACGGATGTCGCTCAATTGCACCGGATTCATGCGCCCCTGCTGGGCGACGAAGACGTCGACCTCCTCGCCGCGCTGCAGGAGACGCTCCTTGCCATAGTCGGCGATATTGGTGCTCCGCACCTGTGGGGCGTCGGCAGCGATATTGATGCCACCGGCCTGCTGCAGCACGTACATGGCGATGCTGTCGGTGGCGAAGGTCTTGTTCTTGGCGTGGATGGCTTCAAAATAGACCCGCGGCCGATCTTCTTCGGGGATGACGGCAACGCGTTCGCCGAGCCGCTTCAGGCGGGTCTGGAAGGAGAGGACCATCTCTTCGGCTGCCTCGGCCCGGCCGACGAGGACGCCCAGGGTGCGCCAGTAGGCGAAGATCTCTTCCACCGAGTTGGGCTGCAGCGAGACCACCGTCACGCCGGCGCGGCGCAGGCGGGCGATGAGTTCCGGGTAGGAACGCTCGATCATCGGCCGTACCAGCACCAGGTCGGGGGTCGCGGCGAGGAATTTCTCGGCGTCCTCGCGATAGGAAAACTTCGCTCTGTCGAGGATCTCCGGCGGATAGTCGTCTTCGCGGCCGATGCCGACCAGCTCTTTGTTGCAGCCGAGGACGGCGAGGTTCTCGCTATGGGCCGAGTAGAGGGAGATGATCCGTGAGAAGGGCCTGTCAACGTGTATCTGCTGCCCGGAGCTGTCGGTGATGGCTGTCGCTGCCGCGGGTGCCGCTGCGGCAACCGCCGGTGGCGAGGTAGGTACAAGGATGAGGATTCCCGTGATCGCGAGCATGACACAGCACATCAGCGCGGTCAGGGAGCGCTGGGTCGCTGTGGAGCAGACCGGTCGTCGCCGGGACGGGGGAGGATGGCTCATGGGGGATACCTCAGCGGAAGTAGTCGAAGCTCACCTGGCGGGTGTTGCTGTAGGGGTCGATGGACACCTGCGCCGCGACGTCGAAGACACTGGCGATGTTGGCCGCGGTCATGGTCTCTTCGCTGGGGCCATGGCAGACGACGCGGCCGTCCTTGATGAACAGCAACTCGTCGCAGTAGGCGGCGGCGAGGTTGAGGTTATGGACCACGGCGATGGCGGTGCGGCCCTCGTCGCGCACCAGGCGGCGCACGAGGTTGAAGATGTGCAGGGTGTACTTGATGTCAAGGCTCGAAGTGGCTTCGTCGAAGAGCAGCACCGCCGTGTCCTGGGCCAGGGCCCGGGCGACGACGGTGCGCTGCTTCTGGCCGCCGGAGAGGGTGGTGGTCTGGCGGTGGCGCAGGGGCAGGATGCCGATTCTCTCCATGGCCCCTTCCACCGCCGCCCAGTCGTCTTCGCCAGGGGCGGCGAAACGAGGCCGGTGCGGGTGGCGGCCCATGAGGACGACCTCCTCGACCGAATAGCCGAAGCCGCAGTCGACCTCCTGGGGCACCAGGGCGAGGTGGCGCGCCAGCTCACGCTTGCCGTAGGAGGCCAAGGGGACCTCGCGGAAGGTGATGGTTCCCTGTTCCGGCCGCTTGATGCCGGCCATCAGGTCGAGCAGGGTCGACTTGCCGCAGCCGTTGGGGCCGACGATGCCATAGAAGCGGCCCTCGGCCAGGGACAGGTCGATATCGTGGAGGACGCGGCTGCGGCCGTAGGCAAAGCACAGCCCGTTCATACGGTAGAGCGTCTCACTCATAGCCGCTTCCTTTCTGCTTGTGACGGAAAATGACGCAGAAGAAGGGGCCGCCGATAAGGGCGGTGAGCACGCCGATGGGCACCTCCACCGGCAGCACGGCCCGGGTCAGGGTGTCGGCGAAGAGGAGCAGCAGCGCCCCGGCCAGGGCGGAGCAGGGCAGCAGGCGGCGATGGTCGGGGCCGACCAGAAAGCGCATCAGGTGCGGCACGATGAGGCCGATGAAGCCGATGATGCCGCTCACCGAGACGCAGACCGCGGCGAGCAGGGAGGCGGCGACGAGGAGGATCATCCGCACCCTGACGGTGTCGACGCCGAGGGAGTCGGAGGAGCGCCGCCCGAGGCTGACGATATTGAGGTCGCGGCCATAGAAGAGGGCGACCACAAGCCCGACGAGGACGGTGGCCGCGAGCAGCAGCGTGCCCTTCCAGGTGGCGGCGGCGAAGCTGCCCATCAGCCAGAAGATGATCACCGCCACCTGCTCGTCGGCGAGGTATTTGAGGAAGCTGATGCCGGCGGCGAGGATGGCGCCGACGATGACTCCGGAGAGGATCAGCGTCTGCGCCGACACCTGGCCATCGAAGGTCGACAGCCTGAGCACCACCGCCAGGGTGGCCACGGCGCCGACGAAGGCGAACAGCGGGGTGGAGAAGTGCGCCGCCAGGCTGAGGTTGGCGACAAGCGACAGGGCTGCTCCGAAGGCGGCGCCGCTGGAGATGCCCAGGGTATAGGGGTCGGCCAGGGGGTTGCGCAGGATGCCCTGGTAGAGCACCCCGGCGGTGGCCAGGCCGGCACCGACCAGGGCGGCACTGAGGATGCGCGGCAGCCGCACCTCGATGACCACGTAGGAGAGGTTATTCTCAAGACCGGCGATCAGCGTCGGCGCGTCGAAGAGGCGCGCCAGGAGGATGCGCACGATTTTGCCAC
>JANJUM010000212.1 GCA_024710585.1 Desulforhopalus sp. | reverse complement strand
GTGAGGCAAGGACAGGCGATGCCTGCAGGGGAGGAGAGGGGTATGGAAGAAGGACTGCGGCCGCGGCTGGCGGCCTGGCTCGAGGCCTATAACCGCAAGCTCGAATTGGCCGGCGGCGCCGGGCCTGTCGAGGCGCAGGCGGTGCGCGACGGTCTGGCGCGGCTGACTCGCGCCCTGGTCACGAAAACGGTGCCAGTGCCGCTGGTGGCCGACGCGGTGGTCGCGGCGGGCGCGGCAGAGGTGGCGGTGCGTATCTTCCATCCCGAGCCGCATAGCAGGCTGCCGCTGGCGGTGTACCTCCATGGCGGTGGCCATGTCGCCGGCTCGGTGGCGGTCTTCGATCCCCTCTGCCGCCGGATCGCTCGCGCGGCGCGCAGGGTGGTGATCGCCGTCGACTACCGCCTCGCCCCGGAGCACCCCTATCCGGCTGCCTTGGAAGATGCTGCGGCAGCATATGCCGGTTCCCGCGAGGTGCTGGCGCGGCTTGGCCTGCCCTGTCACGACCATATCGCCTTGATCGGCGACAGCGCCGGCGGAGCGCTGGCGGCCAGCCTCGTCCACCGCGGCCTGGTCCCTGGGGTCGAGCGCCTGGCGCTGATCTATCCGCTCCTCGACTATGGCCTCGACCACCCCTCGCTAGAGCGCTTCGCCACCGGCTATCTCATCGAAAAACGTCGCATGCACTGGTCGCTGGAGCGCTATTTCCAGAACGGCGAGGATCGCCGTCAGGCCTCACCCCTGCACATGGATGTGCCAGACGGTTTCCCTCCCACCTTTCTCGCCGCCGCCGGTTTCTGCCCCTTGCAGGACGAGGTCATGGCCTATGGCGAGCGCCTGCGGCGCCACGGCGTCGCGGTGGTCTGCCACCGCTTCCCCGGGGTGGTGCACGCCTTTCTCCATCTCGAAGACCTCGTCGACGAAGACTGCCACCGTCTCTACCGGCTGCTCGGAGGCTTTTTGTGCTCCTAAGTTAGGTGTCTGTTTCGGTTCGTTTTGGTCAGTATTGGAAAATTGGGCTGAAAATGTTGACACTGGTACGGGGAAGTCGTACCCAATCAGGGGTTGGCTGAAGGTGTTGCATCGGGTGGGAGTGTCTGCCACGACTGGCTTTTGCCGCTATCCAGGGGATGGGGGACGACTATGGATCAATCGAATACCGCCAAATTTCTCACCACCAAAGAGGTCGCCAAGTTCCTCAAGGTAAACGAGAAGATGGTCTATGCCCTGGTCAACGACAAGGGCCTGCCGGCCACCAAGGTCACCGGCAAGTGGATGTTCCCCCGGGCCCTGGTGGAGGAATGGCTGGAGGCCAACATCCTCAACCTGCCCCAGGCGGTGACCACCAAACCGAGCGAGTCGGGGCGGCTGCTGCTCGCCGGCAGCGACGATCTGCTCTTTGCGCGGACCCTCAACCTCTTCCATAAGAAACACGGCAACATCACGCCCTTTTTCGCCAACCTCGGCAGCATGGGGGGGCTGACCTGCCTGCGCCGTGGCCTGTGCCATATCGGCGTCTGTCACCTCCTTCAGGACGACGACCGCGAGTACAATTTCGAGTTCGCCGAGAAAGAACTCGACCGTCTCCCGGTGTTCGTCAACTTCAGCAAACGGCACCAGGGTATCCTCGTGCAGAAGGGCAACCCCAAGGGCATCAGCACTATCGCCGACCTCGCCAAGCCCGGTGTGCGCATCGTCAACCGCCCCCTCGGCACCGGCACCCGCCTGCTGCTCGACTACGAGATCGCCAAATCGTCGATCTCCACCTCGGCCATCGTCGGCTACCACCAGGAACTGGCGCGGCACCTCGATGTCGGCCTGGCGGTACTCTCCGGACAGGCCGATGCCGGCCCGGCGATCAGGCCGGTGGCCGGCCTGCTCGATCTCGATTTCCTCCCCCTGCGCTGGGAACGCTTCGACCTCCTGGTGGCGCGGGAGCATTTTTTCGACAAGGCGGTACAGCAGTTTCTCGGATTGTTGCACGACCAGGAGTTCCGCGCCATCGCCGACTCCTTCCTCGGCTACGATCTGTCCCTCTGCGGTACCATGGTATTTCCCGACAATGTCATCAAAGGAGAATGACGCTATGAAAAAATTTGTTTCAGCAGCGGTAACCGTCGCCTTCTCGCTGGCTCTGGCCTGGGTCGGCCCGGTAGCGGCAGAGGATAAGGTGTTGAAGATGTCGACCACCACCAGCACCGAGTCCTCGGGGCTGCTCGGCGTGCTGCTGCCCGAGTTCGAGAAGGACACGGGCATCAAGGTCAAGGTGGTCGCCAAGGGCACCGGCGCCGCCATCCGTGACGGCATCGACGGCAACGTCGACGTCATCTTCGTGCACGCCATCGATCGCGAAAAAGAGTTTGTCGACAAGGGCTACGGCACCAAGCGCTATGCGGTCATGCATAACGACTTCATCATCGTCGGCCCCGCCAACGACCCCGCCGGGATCAAGGGACTGCCCACTTCTGCGGCGGCGATGAAGAAGATCGCCGACGCCAAGGCCCCCTTCGTCTCCCGCGGCGACGACAGCGGCACCCATACCAAGGAGCAGGAACTGTGGGCCGCCAGCGGGCTGAAACTCGTCGACCACGGCCTGTCGCTGACCAAGGACGGCAAGACAACCACCGTGGCGGCGAAGAAGCCCGCCGATTCCGACAGCTGGTATCTCTCCATCGGGCAGGGCATGGGCAAGACCCTCACCTACGCCGACGAGAAGAAGGCCTACGCCCTCGCCGACCGCGGCACCTATATCAGCTACAAGTGGGGCAAGACTCCGGGCGTCGACCTGGAGATCCTCTCCGAGGGCGACGAACTGCTCGCCAACCCCTATGGGGTCATCCCGGTAAACCCGCAGAAGCACCCCCATGTACAGTATGACA
>JANJUM010000194.1 GCA_024710585.1 Desulforhopalus sp. | reverse complement strand
GACCGCGTCGTCACCATTCCGTCAGACTGCCTTCCAGGAGCCGTCTGCTTGCAGAGGTGTCGGCGGGGTGGCGCTTCTTGCCGCGCATCGTCGTGTATCGTCGCGCCGCGGCAGGCCGCCGCTCAGCCGCCGGATCGGCTCCCGGCCACCACCTTGACGGGGTCCCGGCGATAGACTGGGCAGGGCCTGCCATCGACGACTATCGCCTGCAGAAAATAGAGCTTGCGCGGCAGCTGCTGCGCCGTCCCCCGGGTGACGAGAAAGGTTGCCGGCCGGCCGGGGGCGAGCATGCCGAGTCTCTCCATGGCGAAGAAGCGGGCTGCGTTCTCTGCTGCGGCCTGGAAGATCTCGCCCAGGGGATAGCCGGCTTTCTGGAAGAGCTTCATCTCCTCTATCAGGGCCTCGCCATGGAGCAGGCCGCCATTGCCGGCGCCACTGCCGAGGGCCGTCCGCACCCCCAGGGAACGGGCGAGGGAGAGCCGTCCCAGCTGCTCGGCCAGGGCTTTCTTCCAGAACTCGGCGGCACCGGGGGCAGCCTTGCCGGGTGCCAGGTAGCGCTGCGAGAAACGACAGGCGATGTCGCCGCCTTCGCCGGCCCCGTCGAGGCCGTTTTTGGCGCGGACCAGGCTGGGAATCCACAGCATGCCGCCGGCGGCCATGGCTCGCAGGTTGTCTTCACCCATGAAGTAGCCCTGCTCGATGGCGTCGCAACCCTCGGCCAGGGCGGCGGCCACCGCCTCCTCGCCGTTGGCCACCGCTACCGCCTTGCGCCTGCCGCGGTTGCGCAGCAGGGTGCGCCGCTGTTCCTCGTCCATAGGCTGCCAGGTACCCGCGGCGCCGGTCGTGGCGTCGATATCGGCGCTGTAAAAGACCCTCAGAAACCCCTCATCCGCTTTCGGCACGAGGGAGGCTTCATCTCCGCAAGATGAGGCGGAGGAGAGGCGCACATCGAGGAGTCCCCTGGATGTGGCGCGCTGCACGACGTCCGGCTCCAGCAGGGCCGGGTCGTCTCCCACCGCCAGGCCGAGCACCCCGTGGCCATGGCAATAGGCGAGATGCCGCTCGACCAGGGTCGCTCTCCGCCTGGGGTCGGCCGGAATTGCTTCATCCTCGGGCTGGCCCAGGGATGGGGAGCGGGCCAGCAGGACGCTTGCGTCGATCACCGCCGGCAGCAGCAGGCAGTGGGAGAAGTCCTCGGCCATGGCCCCCTGCGGCGGTCTGGCCGCCGTCTGTATGGCGACGATGAGGCCGTGACGCACTTCGACGACGACGTCGCGGCGCAAGGCGGCGCCACTGCCGTCGATGATCCCCGCCGCCACGAAAAAGCGGCTGTCGCCGTCGCTGCAGGTCGCTCTGTCGATGCTGCCTGATTCGCTGGCCGTGTCGGCGCGGCCCTCGTCGTCGCTATTCGTTTTCTGCATATCTTCTCTCCCCTGGGTTCGCTCTTTGCTCTTTGCGTCCTGCTACTCTAAGTCGTCCGCGGCGAAAAGCAGCGGGGAGGGGAGTTTTGACCCCGCGCCATCCCCGCAGATCCTGGCCATTTGCCCTTGAATCCGCTCATCTTTCGTGATTGAATGAAGAGAGCGCCGGTGGCGAATCACCCCGTGCCGGCCTGCTTTGTCCGGAAAGCGCAGCGACGATCTTCGCCTTGCGCCGGCCAGCCTCCGCCGGCGCCCCCTCAACGTCACAGGAGTGTCTATGAGCACCCCTTCCCCCGCCACCTTTCTACGGCGCGCCTTCATCAAGAAAATCCTGCGCCGCTGCATCGCCACGGTCACCGTGGTTGGCCTCTTCTACGGGATGATGGCCGGCATCTACGCCGCCCGGGTGATCTTCAAGGTGAAGATGAACTATGCCGTGGTCCTGGAGCGGTTCGGTGGCGACCGCCAGGCGGTCACCGAGGTCGGCTGGCACGCGCGCCTGCCCTTTTTCACCCGTATCGAGCAGGAGGTGCCGCTGATGAACCAGACCCTCTACCTCGGCGGCGCCCCCGAGCCGATGAGAATCATCTCCAAGGGCAATGTCGCCCTGTGGACCTCGGGCCTGCTCACCTACCGCATTCGCGACCTCGACACCTGGGCCATCGAGAACTTCGCCCCGCTCGACCTGCTCCAGGGGGATTACGACGGCATCGCCAAGGACATCCTCCAGTCCCATCAGGTCGATCAGCTCATCAGCGACCGCGAGGCCATCAAGGAATCGATCTACACCGCGCTGAAGTCGCGGCCGATCAACGTCGATGGGCCGACTTTGGAGAAGAAGTACGGCATCGAGGTGGTCAGCTTCGTCCTCAAGGATACCCGCTTCGGCGACAAGCTCGTCGAAGCCTCGGAGGAGAAAAAGCGCCGCGAGCTGATCGCCGAGGCGGAGAATTACGCCGCCGACCAGGAGGCGAGCCGTATCCGCAAGCTCTACAGCGCCTATCTCGAAAGCATCCGCGGCATCCAGCTCTCCCTGGGCAAGAAGGACGGCTTCTCCGACATCAGCCTGCTCGACTTCCTCACCCAGCAGAAATGGGCCACCGCTTACGAAAAACAGGCCCAGGGGCAGAACACCGTGGTCATCCACAATACCCAGGGTCAGGGGCCGGCGGTGGCCCTGCCGCCTTTCCGCGGCCTCGAGCACACGCGGGGACCGGTGAGCCCCGGCAAGGCCCTGGCCGGTGCCGACAGGGAGGGTGCCGCGCCCGTTGCGGTGCCGGCAAAGGAAGGCGCCAATGCCCAGTAGACTGACACGCGAGAAGATCTACGTCCGCCTGCCGGAGCGGCGCATTGCCGAGATCCACGAGCTCGTCGCCGCCTGGCCCCAGGAAACCAAGGCCTTCATGCGCGCCCGGCTCAACCAGTACCGCCCCTCCTCGGGCCTCTTCAACAGCGTCCTCGAGAGCCTGCTGTCGCTGTTCATGGAGACCCCGGAGAAGAGCTTCCAGGTGCTCAAGGATCCCGATATCCTCACCGACTGGCAACGCCGCTTCACCCTCTCCGGCGAGACCAACCCCCTCGAGGCGTGGAACCGCATCCTCGAAAAAGAGGTCTCGGCGCGGGACTACCAGTACCTGCTCGGCCTCCTCGACCGCCACCTGGTCGACGTCCACGTGCCGGTGGAGTTCGGCGAGCTCTTCGAAAAGGTCTACCGCGCCCACCTGCGCAAGGAGTACATCACCGACCCCTCGGTGCCCAAGGCCCCGCTGATGCTCTTTGTCGGGCCGTCGGGCAGCGGCAAGACCTCGACGGTCACCCAGGCCATCGAGCAACTCATCTTCGGCCGCGAAGTCCAGGCCGAGGTCGACCTCGGCCAGAAGCGCGAAGAACTCCTCGCCGACGAGCCGTTCTATAAGACCATCGAGGAGATCGACCCGACCCTGGCCATGGAAATCGCCCGGCGCAAGAAGGTCAAGTTCTACAAGCGCATGGCGAGGATCCCCCTGGTGCGCTGGGCGCTGAAGAAGAGGATCGGCCAGGCCCTGGCGACCCTGGAGGAGCAGGGCATCTGGGTCGACTATTCGATGATCACCCCCAACGACTACCAGACGGCCCTGGCCGGCGAGCCCGGCAACTATTTCAAGCGCGCCCTGGGTGACGCGCGACGCACCTCGATTCGCCATGTCGAGGAGGCGCACAGCGCCTTCGGCAAGGCCAGCGGGCGCGAGTCAGGCCTGGCCGGGCAGCAGCGCACCCTGGTCGACACCGCCAATATCGTCATCGACGAGATCATCAATGGCAAGCGCGACTGCCTGCTGATTGCCACTACCGACCAGCCGGAGCGCTTCGACGCCGCCATCTACCGGCGCTTCGTCGAGAAGGGGGTGGTGATCAACATCGCCGACTACTGGAACAACCCGCGCAATCTCCGCGAGGTGGTGCGTCTCGAGCTGCGCCGCAGCGACATCCACCTCGACGGGGAGGCAGAAGGAGAACACGGGGAGAGGCCGCCGACCGACCAATTGGCGGAGACGGTAGAAAAACTCTACGTGCTCTTCCGCGAGCGCACCCTCAAGGTCATCCCCTCCTATGTTCGCAAGCTCCTCCACTCGATCATCGAGATCAAGAGCGATTTCTCTCCGGCCTACCTCGACGACCCGATGCTGGTGCGCCACGCCTTCGAGCTGGTGGCGCGCAATTCCTATGGCGACCTCTACAAGAAGGTGGTCGGCCGCCTCGACCGCGATATCGCCTGGGAGTCCTATGCCGGCAATATCAAGGACACCTTCTCGGAGATGGCCAACAACTGCCTCTACTATAACGTCAACGAGGAGAAGGGCGTGGTCCTCAACGGCCCGCCCGGCAGCGGCAAGACTTTCCTGGTGCGCACCTGGCTGAGCGAGAACGGCGACATCCACGATATCGCCGTCGGCGCCAGCGATCTCCACGACCAGGGCAACCCCATCGACGGCGCCGCCGAAAACCTCGAGAAGGTCTACGATATCGCCAAGATGATCGCCCCGACCATGGTCTTTTTCGACGAGGGGGATGCCCTCGCCCCGCGGCGCAGCGACACCGGCGGCCACCCCACCGACAAGGTGACCAACAAATTCCTCAGCATTATCGACGGCGAGACGCCGATGCACAAGGTGTTCACCGTCCTCACCACCAACCGCCTCGATATCCTCGACCCGGCGCTGATCCGCTCCAAGCGACTCAAGGTGCTGGAGATCAAGGGCATGCTCAAAAATGTCGACATCGTGCAGATCGTCGACGGCCTGCTCGAGGGCATCCCGCGCGCCGCCGAGGTCACCGCGGCGGCCATCGTCGACCTCGCCAAGGGCCTCTGTAACACCCCGGCCGACTATGCCGCTTTTGTCGAGAAGGCGCGCTCCCTGCGCAACACCGAGTTCGAGGTGGCCATGCTGCTGCGGCGCATCCGCCATGGCTCGCGCAAGGCCAAGGAGAACTTCATCAAGTTCAACTTCAAGACATTGCTGGGTATCCTCGACGCCCTGGGCGGCGAGCACCCCTTCAAGGGCATGGTCCACCCGACGCCGGAGCGCTTCTACGAGCGCTATGAGGAGATTCTCGCTCTGCTTTCCCCCATCCTTTCCGCCGACGACTACCCGTTGATGCCGAGCCACCTCCGCTCGGCGCGCCACGAGATCGCCGAGAGCCCGACCAAAAAGGGCAAGGTCGAGCTCGACGAGTTCCTCGAGACCGAGCTCAGCCAGGAGCCGCAGATCGGCTTCATCATCGGCGTTGGCGCCAGCGACGTCGCCGGAGTGCTGCTGCCCATCGCCACCAGCCTCACCTATGGCCTGTCCTCGGAAAAGGTCATGGTCACCGGCGCGGTTTCGTCCTCCTCGGCTGGGGCGCAGATGGAGATGGCGGTGCAGATGACCCAGCAGAGCGCCCACGAGGCGCTGACCATGGTCGAAAATTACCTCCAGGAGATGGAGCCCAAAGTCAGCGCCGCCCGCCTCCTCGGCGAGTTTCTCGACAAGTACACCATCCACCACCAGCTGCTTTCGGCATCCTATAACGTCGGCGGGCCGTCGGCGGGCTACGCCCTGGCTATCAACACCCTCTCGGCGCTGCTCAATATCGCGGTATACCACGATTTCGGCATTACCGGGGCGCCGTGGACCAAGGGGGTCAAGCGCGGCGAGGTCGGCGGCTCGGTGATCATCGGCGGCCAGCGCCGCAAGACGGAAAAGGTGCTCAGCCACCTGCGGCGCATGTATATGCCGCTCAAGAACTACCAGGATCTGGAACGCGAGTTCCTTGCCAATTACTGGAGCCAGGACAAGGATGTGCTCGGGGTCACCCATTTCGGCGACCTGGTGCCGGAGGTGATCTATCTCGACGAGGAGCAGGAGCGCCTGCTGCAGAGCCTCATCAGCCTGCGCATCCGCTACAAGATCGACAAATACAGCCGGCAGCAGGCCGACGAAGAGATGAAGGCGGACATTCTCCGCCACAAGGAGCAGCTCAGGGGGCGCGCCGAGAAAGAGATCAGAAACCGCCTCGCCGCCCTGCGCCGCTACCTGCGCAGCCCGCAGCGCGACCCCCATCTCTCCCTCGAGGAGATCTTCCGCAACCAGGGGCCCTCGCTGACCCGCGTCGCCGAACCGCTGCGCGGCCTCCTCGACCGCGCCCGTCTTCTGCAGGGCCTGTGGCGCCGCGAGGGCGGTTCACGGCGATCTTCGCGCAGGCTGGCGAACCGGCTGTCGGCGATGGCGCCATGGCGCGCGGCCTGGGCAGGGCCGTCAGCGTCGTTTCCCTGCCATGTGGGGCCACGCCTGTCCGTACCCCATGTCAGCGAGGCGGGAAGGACTCGGCCAGGGCCTGCTGCAACTGTGCCAGGAGGGGGCCGGCGTCCTCCAGCGCCCCGTCGTCGGCGGCGTCCTGCAGCTTCTTGGCGAGTTCCGCGGCCTCGTTCAGCCGCAGGTTGAGCAGCAGCCCCTTGAGCGAATGGGCGGCGTTGCGCAGCCGTACCGCGTCGCCGTCGCTGGCCGCCTGGTGTAGCAGGAGGAGGTCGCTGTCAATATTGCGCTCCGCCGTGAGCAGCAGCTCTTCCACCCGGTCGGTCGGCAGATTGAAGCAGGCCGCCAGGCCATCGCGCAGCCTGTCCCGCTTTTGTTGCCGCTGCAAAGCATCCGCCGCCTCGGACGTCGCTTCGCCCAGCCTCCCCTGCTGGTTTTTGGCGACCAGCTCATCGAGCACAGCAACCACCTGGTCGGGGACAAAGGGTTTGGTGAGGTAGTCGTCGGCGCCGGCGGCGATGCATTTTTCCTTGTCGCCGCGCATGGCATGGGCGGTGAGGATGACGATTGGCTGGTGCCTGCCGAAGAGGCGCTGGCGCAGCTGGCTCTCGATGTCGGCGGCGATCTCCCAGCCGCCGTCACGCCCCTTCTCGCAGTCGCGGATGATCCTGGTGGTGGTGAAGCCGTCGAGCTCGGGCATCTGGATATCCATGAGGACGATGTCGAAGTCCTCTGTGCCGAGCAGCTGCAGAGCCCCCATGCCGCTCTCGGCGACGGCTACGCTATGGCCGCCCTGCTGGAGAACGAGCCGCGCCAGCTCCCTGTTGGTCTCGTTGTCCTCCACCAGGAGGATACGCAGGGGGGTGGTCGCCTCCGTCCTGGCCTGCGTCGCCTGACCCTGGCCCGGGCGCGGCAGCCGGCACTTCTCGACGACGACGGTGAAGGTGAAGGTGCTGCCCACTCCGAGCTCGCTGGCCACGTCGATGTCGCCGCCCATGAGACGGCACAGCTGGCGGCTGATGGCCAGGCCGAGGCCGGCCCCCTGATGCTTGCGCGACAGCGACAGGTCGCTCTGCGAAAAACTGTCGAAGATCATCTCGAGGTGATCGGCGGCGATGCCGATGCCGCTGTCGCGCACCGCGAAGCTCAGCATGACCGTGTCGTCGCGGTCCTCGCGGACGGTCACCTCGAGGGAGATGACCCCGCGCCGGGTGAACTTGACGGCGTTGCCGAGGAGGTTGAGGAGGATCTGCCTGAGGCGCATCTGGTCGCCGCAGACACTCTCCGGCACCGCGTCGGCGATGGCGTAGCCGAGGGTGATGTCCCTGTCGGCGAGGATGATTTCCACCGACCTGATGGTCGACTGGACGAGCTCGGTGAGGGAGAAGGGGCGGTGCTCCAGGTCGAGCTGGCCGGCCTCGATCTTGGAGAAATCGAGAATGTCGTTGACCACCGAGAGCAGGGAGTCGGCCGAGGTCTTGACCGCCTCGAGCAGCTTTCTCTGCTCGGGGTTCTCGCTGGCGTCGAGGGCCAGCCGGCTCATGCCGATGATGGCGTTCATCGGCGTCCTGATCTCGTGGGACATATTGGCGAGGAACAGGCTCTTGGCCTTGTCGGAGTCCTCGGCGCGCTCCTTGGCGCGGCGGATTTCCCCCACCGACTGGGCGATGTCGTCGGACATCGAGTTGAAGGCGGCGGTGAGCTGACCGAGTTCGTCCCCGCTGGCCACCTCGAGGCGGCTCTGGTAGTCGCCGGCCTGGAAACGCTTGATGCCGTCGATGATCGTCGTCAGCTTGCGGGTCAGGGTCGAGGCCATGAGGACGGCGATGAAGATGACGATGATGATCATCACCGCGGTGCTGATGGAGAGCTGGCGGATGGTGTCGTTGGCGATGCGGTCGATGAGCGTCCTCACCTCGCGGCTCTTGCGCTCGAGGCTGCTCTCGTACTCGCGGGTGATGGTCTCGATGGCCGCCGCCGTCTCGGTGGCGGAGCTGTGGAACTCCTCGACGTTGGCACCGATGGTGATGAAGCCGAAGCCCCGCGGGGAGTCCTTGTATATCCCGGTATGGTAGGGGATGGCGGCGGCGGTGGTCAGCTTCCACAGGTTGGACCAGAAGATGGCGAAGCTGCCCGAGCCGCCGTGCTGGGTGAGATTGTGCCAGCCGACGCACTGCGGGGCGAAGTTGAGGTAGCGGCAGTCGAGGCCCACCAGACCCCTCTCGGTGAGTTGCCTCGCCGGGGTCTTCTGCAGCGACTGCTCGAGAAAACGAGGGGCGATGCGCTCGAAGCGGGCGAAGTCCTCTCCCGAGGCCAGCCAGGTATCGTAGAGCTCGGCGGACAGCCAGGGCACCTGCTGCTCGCCGCTCCGCGGGTCGAAGCCGACGATGAAGTAGTCCCGGGGATGGGAGATGTTGCGTCCCTCGAAGTCCCACATGAAGGCGTAGTTGCCCGAGGCCGGGTCGGAGATGTCCGAATAGCGCTCGTCGGTGGGCATGAGGTGGTCGGTATACTCCATGAGGTGGGTGTGATCGAGGGCCAGGGAGACATAGCCGATGCGCGTCTCGCCGCGGTAGACCGGGGTCACCCAGCGGACCAGGGCCTGGAAGCGTTTGCCGACGGGGTTCTCCTTGCCGCCGTAGCCGGCCTTTTCCGGCTCGAAGGGGATGTTGCGTTTTTTCGCTTCCTGCGGGGTGTAGGGGCCGATGATCGGTGACGGCACATAGGGGCCGATGACCCTGGAGACGTAGATCTCGCCCCGGCCGAGGGCGGCCAGCTCTGGGAAATAGGTCTCGGCCCGGCACCAGGTGTTTTCCCGCTGCGAGACGTCGAGGAGTTCTGTGGGGAGGAGGTCGGTGGCCCGGGCCTTGATCTGCTCGCGGCCGTTGAGGTCGATGAAGGTCATCTCATGGTAGAGGGGCAGGGGGCGGGTTTCGCCGCCGTATCGAGGAGGACGGTAATGATGGTCCTTCTCGTTGTCGGGCACCGTGGCCCGCACCGCCATCTCCGGGGGCGCTTCTGCGGGAACTGGCCGCCAGTCGCTGCCGTCTTCGGTGAGTTCCCAGGGGCGATGGAAGACGACATCCTTCTTCTTGCCGGCCAGGAATCGGCGGTAGAGTTCCGCCGAGGGCTCGAGTTCGGCGGCGAGGCGGATATCGCCGTCGCGCTCGTGCAGAAAGGCGGCGACATTTTCGGCGGTATCGGTGGTCAGCCGCTCGATGGTCTCCCGCGACTTGAGGTCGAGGGCGCGGATGGAACTGTCGGAGGCCAACTTGCCGATCTGCATGACCAGCTGGCTGGTGTCGTGCACCATCTCCTTCGTTCTGTCCTTGACCGTATCGCCGAGAAAGCCCATCTGGTGGGCGGCGAGCAGCGCCAGGGCGATGAGGGGGAGGACTTTGATGGCGATGAAGATGGCGACCAGCTTTTCGCGGATGCCATAGCGGGGCCTGCCTTTGGCCGGCGCTGTCGGGGGGGTGGCGGTGTCGCTGCCAGGCATGGTCTTCCTCTTCTCCTCTTGCGGTGCGGGG
>JANJUM010000119.1 GCA_024710585.1 Desulforhopalus sp. | reverse complement strand
GGGCGACGACATTTTCATGCTCATCAACTACTTCTTCAAACAGTACGGCGACAGCGAGAGCATCACCTCCTTCTCCCGCGAAGAGCTGGAAATCCTCCGCGATCACCCCTGGCCCGGCAACGTGCGCGAGTTGCAGAACGTCCTGCGCCGCTACCTGGCGATCAGGAGCCTGCATTTCATGAAGGTGCCGCACAAGCCTAAAGCCAGGTCCGTCCACGGCCACAACGGGGGAGAACGTGTCAGCGCCCCCAGCGCGGACGAGTTGGAGAACCTCAAGAACGCCTCCGGGCAATTCGAGAAGAAGCTCATCCAGAGCGTCCTCGCTGAAGCGCGGTGGAACAAGACCCTGGCGGCCCAGATGCTCGGCATCTCGCGCCGCACCCTGTTCCGCAAGATGAAGGCCGCCGGACTCTCCTAGTCCCAGGTTGGGACACGGGCGGGCAATCCCACAAAAGTACATAAATCCAGATACGTATCATAGAAGGTCTTTGCCTTCGGGTCACCAGTGTCCCACTTTGGGATATGTCCGTCGCCGGAGTTCCTGTGCTGCGCACAGTCCATGGGCACGCTCGCCGTATTCGCGGGGAATTTACGAAAAGCACAATAAACCAAATAGATGGTCGTGCAGGGATGCTTGGCGCTGTGCACCATGACCAGCCTTGGTACGTATATTGCTTTTCCTTCGCCCAAGACCTCGGCGGCGGCGCGAAGTATGGCCGCGTCCTCTCCCCTCTCTTTGGGAACGACAAGGAGCCCTATGAAAAAAATCCTCCGTATCAATCTGGCCAAAAAAGAATTTTCCCTCTCGGCGCTCCCGGAACTCTACGTCAATCTCGGCGGCCGCGGCCTCACCTCACGCATTGTCGCCGAAGAAGTTCCTCCTGGCTGCGATGCCTTGGGCGACGACAATAAATTGGTTTTCGCAGCCGGCATCCTCGCCGGCACCGCCGTGCCCAACAGCGGGCGACTCTCCATAGGGGCGAAAAGCCCCCTCACCGGTACTATCAAGGAATCCAACGCAGGTGGAAGCGCCGCCCAAAAGATGGCACGCCTTGGCATCCAGGCCATCGTCCTCGAGGGGCGTGCCGAGGCCCCTCTGGTTATCAAGATCGACAAGGAGGGTGTCACCTTTTCTTCGGCCGCCGACCTCACCCTCCTCGGCAATATGGCGTGCCTCGCCCATTGCCGGCAAAACTATGGCGACACGGTCGCGGTGATCTCCATCGGCCCGGCAGGAGAGATGCTGCTGAAGGCTTCGGCCATATCCGTCTCATCCCCCGATTTTCTGCCGCGCATGGCGGGCCGTGGCGGTCTGGCGGCAGTGATGGGAGCCAAAAAGGTCAAGATGCTGGTCATCGACGACAGCGAAGGGGCGCCGATTGCCATCAAGGAGCAGGCCCTGTTCAAGGCTTCGCTCAAATCGTTTACCGAAGGCCTGCTCGCCCACCCGCTTACCGGCGGTTTGAAACTCTTCGGGACCCCGATCCTGGTCGGCATGATCAATGAGATGGGGGCGCTGCCCACCAAAAATTTCTCGCAGGGACAGTTCGCCGGGGCTGAAAAAATCTCCGGCGAGAGCCTGGCCGAGATGGTGAAGTCGCGGCCGAATGGGGAAACCGCCCACCGCTGTATGCATGGCTGCGTTATCAGTTGCTCCAACGTGGTCACCGACAGCCAGGGCAATACCGTGGTCTCCGGTCTCGAATACGAGACTCTGGCCTTGATCGGTGCCAACTGCATGATCGACGATCTCGATGTGATCGCCAGAATGAATGCGGCGTGCAACGATATCGGTGTTGATACCATGGACATCGGCGGGGCCATCGCCGTGGCAATGGAAGCCGGCCTCATCCCCTGGGGTGATGGTGCCCAGGCGTTCGCTCTGGTCGAGGCCATTGGCAAAGGAACCGAGAACGGCAAGATCCTCGGCCACGGCTGCCAATATGCCGCAGAGAAATTCGGGGTGAAACGGGTCCCGACGGTCAAGGGGCAATGTCTCTCGGGGTATGATCCGCGGGTTCTCAAGGGTACTGGGGTTACCTACGCGACTTCGACCATGGGAGCCGATCATACTTGTGGCAACGCCCTGCCCAGCCCGGCAAACCCGTCCTACAACCCCTCGGCCGCCACTGGACAAGGACCGGTCTCCCAGTTTCTGCAACGTTATTTTGCAGCCATCGACAGCCTTGGCCTGTGCCTCTTCGCCGCCCTCCCACCCCTCGACATGCCGGATCTGCAAAAACACCTCATCGAGTGCGTCAGTGCCGTGCTCGATGAAACTCTTGATGATCAATATCTGTTACGGCTCGGTGCCATGATCCTCGAAGAGGAGCGTAAATTCAATGCCTTGTCTGGTTTTGGCCCCGAGCACGACCGACTTCCGGAGTTTTTCAGCAAGGAAGCCCTGTCTCCGGGCGGCACCACCTTCGATGTCCCCGGTGAAGAACTCGACATGGTCCATCGCTAACATTCTTTATCTACATGAGGAGCACACCATGAGCAGTGAACAAGAGCTGGCCAAACTCTCCTATGCAACCGCCCCCCTGATCAACTGCCCCATCCCCGGACCCAAGACCGCCGAGTACCTTCAGGGGTCCTTCGACAACGAGTCCATGGCCCGTGGCGGTGGCAAGTTCCCCTTCGTCTTCTCAGAGGGCAAGGGGGCGACGGTCAAGGACCCCGATGGCAATGTCCTCATCGACATCACCGCCGGGGTGGCGGTCAACTCGGTGGGCCGCTGCCACCCGCGGGTGGTGGCGGCGATGACCGAGCAGATGAACTCGCTGATGCATGCCAGCGACATCTCCAACGTGCGCCGCACCGAGCTGGCGCAGAAAGTGGCGGGGATCATGCCGCCCGGCCTCAGGAACAACTGTATCAGCTACTTCACCCAGGGCGGCAGCGGCGCGGTGGAGACGGCGATCAAGTTCGTGCGCAAGATCACCGGCCGCAACCAGATCGTCGCCTTCCATGGCGCCTATCACGGGGTGTGGTGCGGCTGCAACTCGCTTACCACCGGCGACCAGTACCGCAAGGGCTACGGCCCCTTCATCCCCGGGGTCATCCACCTGCCCTATCCCTACTGCTACCGCTGCTGCTTCGGCCTCAGCTACCCGAGCTGCGAGATGCGCTGCGCCCAGTACGTCGACTATGTCCTCAACACGCCGTATACCGGTGCCGACGACGTCGGCGCGGTGATCATCGAGGCCCAGCAGGGCGAGGGCGGCTACGTCCCGCCGCCACCGGAGTACCTGCCGATGGTCAAGAAGGCCTGCGAGAAGCACGGCGCCCTGTATATCTCCGACGAGGTCCAGGCCGGGGCCGGGCGCACCGGCAAGATGTGGTGCATCGAGCATAGCGGCGTAGAGCCGGATATGATTACCTGGGGCAAAGGCATGGGCGGCGATATGCCCATGGCCGGGCTGACCATCAGGAAAGACCTGGCGGCCCTCATCGACGACCACTCCCAGCCCAACACCTTCGCCGGCAACGCGGTAACCAGCGTCGCCTGCATGACCAACATCGATATTCTCACTGAAAACGATCAAGCCCTCATCAAAAGGGCGGCGGTGCTCGGTGAGGAGATCAAGGACCGCATCCGCGAGGGGGCGAAGAAGACGAGGATCATCGGCGACGTCCGCGGCAACGGTCTGATGATCGGCATCGAGATGGTCGAGGACAAGCAAAGCCGCGTCCCCCTCGGCAGGGACGATGTCGGAAAGATCATCATGGGGATGCTGGCCCGTGGCATGATCATGGTGCCCTGCGGCCGCTTCGGCAACGTCTTCCGCTTCATGCCGCCGCTGGTCATCACCCGCGAGCATGCCATGAAGGCCTGTGACATTCTCCTCGAGACCGCCGCCGAGATCTGAGCCAGAGCCCCCCGCGGCGAGCCGCTCGCCGCGGGGGATGCAGCGATGAAGTGTTCTTCCAGGAGGGAAAGAGCTTGACAGAAGGCGCTGGATTGATGGGACTGCCTGGTGTCATGCCCGCATGGAGCCAGATGTCGGCCAGCCTCGCCCCTCGCCGTCACCTGCCCGGCCAAAGTACGTGAATTCACGATGTCCGCACCACACACGACAACCAAAGGAGGGAAGTGGATGAAAAGAAATCTCTTGTCCGTCGCCAAGCTGGCTGCTGCCTGTGCCGCAGTGATGTTCCTCTCGATCGGGTCCCTTGCCGGGTCGGCGGCCGCTGCCGACAAGGTCTACAACATGAAGATCCAGTCGCTGTTTCCCCATGGCGATCTCTCCATGGAGACCCTCAAGGTCTTCGCCGAGTCGGCCGCCGCCAAGAGCAATGGCCGCCTGAAGATCAAGGTCTTCGCCGAGCCTGACCTCGTCCCTGGGGATCAGCTCTTCGGGGCCACCAAGCAGGGCGTCGTCGACATGCTGCAGGGCATGGGCGGCATGTGGGGCGGCATGGTGCCTGTCGGCTATGTCGAGTTCAATCTCCCCCTCGCCTTTTCCGTCCCCGAGGCCAAGACCTTTCAGGACCAGGCCAAGGCGGTACGCGACTTTTACCTGAACAAGGGCTTCATGGACCTGCTGCGCCAGGAGTATGCCAAGCAGGGGCTCTACCTGCTCGACATCCACACCTATGGGCCGGTGCCCTTCGTCCTCTCCAAGAAACCGATCAAGACGTGTGCGGACCTCAAGGGTCTGAAAATGAAGGCCGACGGCGGTAATATGGAATATCACAACGGTGTCGGCATGCAGAGCGTCGCCATCTCGCCGACGGAGGCCTACATGGCGCTGAAGCTTGGCACCGTCGATATCGCCGAGTGGGACGTCAGCGCCGTCACCGGCATGAAATGGCACGAGGTCGCCCCCTATTGGGTGCGCGGCATGGAGTGCGACCAGACCATGGGCCATATCCTCGTCAGCATGGAGAAATGGAACAAGCTCCCCGATGACCTCAAGGCGGCGATGCACGCCGCCGCCGAGGACTATTGGCACGCCACCGTCAAAGCCTACGAAGGCGAAATGGAAGCGGTGCAGAAGGTGGTCAAGGAAGGCAAGCTGACCATCAACGAACTCGACCAGGAGTGCAAGGATGCCTATGCCAAGGTCGCCCATGAGATGTGGAACAACTACGCCAAACAGGATGAGGCGAGCGCCAAGGCCATCCAGATGATCAAGGAGTGGCGCGGGGTCAAATAGGTCGCTGCCAGGACGGCGACACGAGCTGCGGCGGGAAGGGTCGCGAGGATTCTTCCCGCCGCGCAGCGAAAGGACGAGTATGAAGACACTGGCCGACGCCATAACCCTGGCGATAAAAAAGATCGGCGATGTGGGCAGCCTGCTGCTCCTCGTCATCATGGGGGTGATGACCTACGAGGTGATAGCCCGTTACGTCTTCAACTCCCCCACATCCTGGGCATGGGTGATCAACAAGCAGCTGTTCGGCGTCTATGTGATGATTGCCGGCGGCTATGCCCTGGTGCACAACAGCCATATCCGCATCGAACTCTTCTATCAGCGGTTTTCCCCGGCGGCGAAGACTGCCGTGCACTGGCTGAGCCTGGTTGCCGCCCTCTGCTTTCTTACCGCGCTGATCTGGAAGAGCTGGGTTATGGGGGTGGAGGCCTATGAGAGCAAAGAGGTCGCCATGGGCGTTTTCAAGCTGCCGATGTACCCCCTCAAGCTCTTTATGCCGATTGGGACGGCGCTCTTTCTGGCAGGATGCCTGGTTACCGTGGTGAGGAAGAAATAACCACCGGGGATGCACTTCAAGGCTGGTGGCGCAGCAGTCTATCCAGCACAGCGATCACAACGAGTTCGGAACTGGGTATTCCATTATGAGCATCGAGCTTATCACCATAAGCCTTTTCTGCGGATTGCTGTTTCTCCTCGCCCTGGGCATGCCGGTGACCTTTGCCCTGGGTGCGATCACCGTCGTCTTCACCTATGCCGTCGACGGGCCGGACGCTCTCTACACGGTGGCCACCACCACCTACCAGCAGATAACCAGCGCCACCCTGATGACCATCCCCCTGTTCATTATCATGGGCAACCTCCTCGTGCGCTCGGGCATCTCGGAACGCATGTTCACCGGCTTGAATTACTGGCTCTCCGGGGTGCGGGGAGGGCTGGCCATCGTCTCCATCATGGTCTGCGTGGCACTGGCGATGTGCGGCGGCTTCGGCCCCGGCATCCTCACCATGGGGCTGGTCGCCGTGCCGGCGATGCTCAAGCATAATTACAGCAAGAGCATCGCTCTCGGCACGGTCATGGCGGGCGGCGTTCTGGGGGAAATCATCCCCCCGGCGATCATCATGATCATCTTCGCCTTCATTGCGCGCATCTCCATCGGCAAGCTGTTTTTCGGCGGGCTGATACCGGGGTTCCTGCTCGCCCTGTGTTATACCGTGTATGTCATCCTCGTCGGCATTCTCCAGCCGCATCATCTGCCGAAGACCACCGAAACGGTCACCTGGGGGATGCGCTTTGCGGCTCTCAGGGAGATCTTCCTGCCCTGCATGCTTGTCTTGCTGGTGCTGGGCTCGATCTTCTTCGGCATCGCCACGCCCACCGAGGCGGCCGGCGTCGGCGCCCTGGGGGCGCTGGTCATCTGCGCCCTCCATGGCAAGCTGACCATGGATGTGGTCCGCGAATCCTGTGCCGAGACGCTCAAGATTACCGGCATGGCCCTGTGGATTCTCATCCCGGCGACGCTCTTCGGCGTCTTTTACTCCAGCGCCGGGGCCCAGGACATGCTCATGGGTTTCATCGAATCGCTGGAGGTCAACCGCTGGGTGGTGCTGATCTTCATGCAGCTCATTCTCGTCGTCTTCGGCATGTTCATGGACGACTACGCGGTGGTGACCATCTGTGCGCCGATCATGATGCCCATCGCCATTCTGCTCGGCTTTGATCCCATCTGGTTCGCCATTCTCTTCATCCTCAACATGCAGCTGGCCTATCTCTCGCCGCCCTTCGGCTGGGCCCTCATCCTCATGAAAGGAGTTGCCCCGCCGGGAATCACGACCACCGATATCTGGCGCTCCGTGCCGCCGTTCATGCTCATCCAGCTGTTGATCCTCATAACGGTGATGTTTGTTCCGGAGCTTGCCACCTGGTTGCCGAGCAAGGTCTTCTAACCCTTTGTCGAAGCGGGGGCAGTCCGCCTCGCCATGAAGAGCGAACCCTAGCGCCCGTTTTCGGCACCCGCCTGGCGGTGGCAGGGGACGGAAAGAGAGGTTTGACAATGTCTCAACAAAAATTTCCGCAGTTCATGCAGGTGGGCGAATTCGTCGCAGGCTTCGGCGGCAACGAGCTGCCGCACAGCGAAGACCTCCGCGGCAGGACCTGCACCGTGCATTGCGCCGACGGCCGCGTTTTTACCGCGAGCTTTCATGCCGACCAGGAATTGACCTGGCGGGAGACGGGGCGAGCCCCAGGCCACGGGGACGGCCCCGAGCAGGTCGAGCGCTATCGCGCCAGCTGCATCCGGCCGGGCTACTACCTGGTGGATTTTGTGCCGCATGAGAGACCGACCGAGAGTGTCACCCTGGTTCTCGACTTCGCAGAGGGCATCGCCACCGCCGTTCTGGCCGGCATGCCCACACGGGAAGAGGCGGCCAAGCCCCTTTTTCAGCGGGTGATCGACAAAGAGCTCCTCTCGCCGGTGGCCTGCGAGATCGTCCATGGCGCCATCGACCGGCCCGTGACGAGCGCCACCCTGCAGCATCGCCCCACCACCGACCTGCTTGGCAAAAGGGTGCGGTACCAGTACGGGCCGAGCGACGCCTATGAACACATCTACCTCAGCGCCAGCCTCTATACCTGGCACTGCCTGGAGGGGCCGGAGAGGGGCCTGGCCGACACCGACTTCTGCCGCTTCCACAAGCTCGCCGACGGGCTCTATCTCTTCGTGTGGCTGGAGAAGATCATCCCCACCGTTGGAGTCATTCTCATCGATTTCCATCGTGCCAAGACCACCGGCAAGATCTTCGGCTACCAGGGCGACGATTTCGGAAGAACCTGCAACACCGCTGTCGGCGCCGTCCTCAGCCTGCAAAACGTGACCAGCTATGGCGATGACGCTCGGGGTTGATCTCGGCAGGACGGCCTTCGCCTTCGAAGAGGAGCTGCGGCTGTTCGCCGACAGCCACCCCCGGTCAGCCGCCCTCTATCGCCGCGGCCTGGAGCACTTCCTCTACGGGGCGCCGATGCACTGGATGCAGCAGTGGCCGGGCAGCTGCCCGGTGTATGTGACCAGGGCCCAGGGCGCCAGGCTCGAGGATGTCGACGGCCATTCCTATGTCGATTTCGCCCTTGGCGATTCCGGGGCCATGTTCGGCCACGGGCACCCGGCCACCGTCAAAGCGATCTGCGAGCAGGTGGCGAACGGCTCGACCTATATGCTGCCGACGGAGGACAGCCTCTGGGTCGGCGAGGAGCTGGCGCGGCGCTTTCGCCTGCCCTACTGGCAGATAACCACCTCGGCCACCGACGCCAACCGTTTCGTCCTGCGGCTCTGACGCATGATCACCGGCCGGGCCAAGGTCCTCGCCTTCAACTGCAACTATCACGGCAGTGTCGACGAAACCCAGGTGGAATTCGCCCCAGATCACCGCATGGTCCCCCGCCACGATGTCCACCCCAATGGCCGCGACCACCGCGAAACCACGCGGCTGGTCGAATTCAACGATATCGCCGCGCTGCAGGAGGCCCTGAGCCATGACGACGTCGCCTGCGTGCTGACCGAGCCGGTGATGACCAATATCGGCATGGTGCCCCCGGCCCCTGGCTTCCACGAGGCGCTGCGCGAGCTGACGCGCCGCCACGAGGTCCCCCTGGTCATCGACGAGACC
>JANJUM010000115.1 GCA_024710585.1 Desulforhopalus sp. | reverse complement strand
CATGACGAAGCAGCCGAGGTAGATCATGCTCGTCTTCTCGCCGACGATGGCCAGCATCTTGTAGGCCATGCGCTTGGTGAGCCCGCTCTTGGTGAAGACCAGGCCGATGACGATGGAGCCGAAGATGAACAGCACCGAGGGATCCATGAAGTCCTTGAAGGCCACCTCGGGTTTTCGGATGAGGAACATCGCCTGGACGACGCCGATGGCGATGCCGGTGACGCCGATGGGCAGCACCTCGAAGATCCACCAGGTGGCCGCCAGGGCGAACACCGCCAGGGCGCCCTTGCCCTCGTGGCTGAGGGTGAAGTGCTTGCCCATGGGGTCGATGGCGTCGGGCCAGGAGGGCGAGTAATAGATGATACAGAAGAGAACGACGCCGAGAACGAGGAAGAAAACGCGTTTCCAGTCGAACGGGGCCTTGGCCTCCGCCGCTTCGACATATGTTGACGACATGATGAGTATCCCCCTATTTGCTGTTGAGTGCGATGAGCTGATCGCCCAGGGCGCCGAAGACCTCGGCCAGCTTGACCACGCCGGCCAGCTTGCCGTTGTCCACCACCGGCAGCACCGTTTCCTTACCGATGACCATCACCGACATGGCGTGCAGCAGGTCGGTGTCGGGGGCGAGGCTGCGGATATTGCGTTCGATGACACCGCCCAGGGGGGCGTCGAGGTGGTTGACTCCCTGCTTGATCATCGCTCCGTTGAGCAGGGTGACGAGGTCGCTGTAGTCGGCGGTCTTGCCCTCGAAACTCTTGATGTCGACCGTGTCGAGCAGCGAGGAAAAGAGTACCCGCAGGATGCCCTGCTGGGTGACCCGGCCAACCAGGCCGCCCTGGTCGTCGACCACCATCAACTCGGTGAAGCCGCAGGGGCCCGAGCTGCCGATGGGACAAAAGGACCGGAGCTGGCGGATGGCCTCCTGCACCGTCTCCGACTCCTTCATGCGGGGGAAGCCGGTGAGGGGGATCATAATGTCCCGTACCGTCTGCCTGTTGCTGTTCATGGGTGTCTCCTCTTGGGCGAAAGTTATCTATTCCGCCGGCGGATGGAGTCCGCCGGCGGTGGTATTGCTGGAAGTACAGCCGCTTATGCTCTTAGTGCATCAGCTTGTACTGAATGATATAGACGAAGATTCCGGAGAAGTAGCCTAGGGCGGCCAGGGCGCCGATGTGTCGGGCGTACCAGAAGAAGTGGATCTTCTCCAGGCCCATGGCGGCGACGCCGGCGGCGGAACCGATGACCAGGATCGAGCCGCCGGTGCCGGCGCAGTAGGCCATGAACTCCCACAGGAAGCTGTCGGTAGGGTAGGTGGTCATGTCGTACATGCCCATGGAGGCGGCCACCAGCGGCACGTTGTCGACGATGGCGCTGAGCAGGCCGATGATGGTGACGATGATCGCCTGGTTGCCCACGGCCCTGTCGAGCCAGCCGGCCAGGGCGGTGAGGATGTGGGTGTGCTCGAGGGTGGCTACGGCGAGGAGGATGCCGATGAAGAAGACGATGGAGGCCATGTCGATGCGGGTCAGGGCGGCCACCAGGGTGAGGTGTTTCTTCTTGCTCTCTTCGGTTCTCAGGTGAAGGATTTCACCCACCAGCCAGACGACGCCGAGGCCGAAGAGGATGCCCATGAAAGGCGGCAGGTGGGTGATGGCCTTGAAGATGGGCACGGCGACCAGGGCGCCGACACCCATGCAGAACATGAGATTCTGCTCGAAGGTCGAAGTCTCCACGCCATGGCCTTCGCCCTTGGCGCAGGCCTTGGGGGCTACCACTTGCTGGCCGCGCAGGGTGAAGGAGAGGAAGAGCAGCGGCACCACCAGGCAGGCCAGGGAGGCGAGGAAGACGCCCTCGATGATTGCCAGGGTGGTGATCTGGCCGCCGATCCACAGCATGGTGGTGGTGACGTCGCCGATCGGCGACCAGGCCCCGCCGGCATTGGCGGCGACAACGATGATGCCGGCGAAGAAGAGCCGATCCTCATGCTTGTCGAGGAGCTTTCTCATCAGGGAGATCATGACGATGGTGGTGGTCAGGTTGTCGAGGATGGCACTGAGGAAGAAGGTGACGAAGCCGACCAGCCACAGCAGCGAGGTGATCTTGGTGGTCTTGATGCGCGAGGTGATGACGCGAAAACCGTTATGGGCGTCGACCACCTCGACGATGGTCATGGCGCCCATGAGGAAGAAAATGATCTGGGCGGTCGCCGCCACCGATTCCCGTAAATTTTCACCAATGACATGGGGGTCGCCCCCGTTCAGGGCGTATACCGTCCACAGCAGACCGGCGCCGATCAGCGCCGAGGCTGACTTGTTGATCTTGATCGGGTGCTCGAGGGCGATACAGGCATAGGCGAGAATGAAAATCACCACCAGCGCGGTTAACATGGGCTCTCCTTTCAGCAAAGATTGTTGATTAGCGGTCGCATGCGGCATCCTCGTACCCGGCGGATGCGGGGAGTGAGGAGTCGTCATGCCACTAGCAAGGAGCGTGCCTGATGGAGAGTCCAGGGACGATTGCCTTCAACGCAGCCAAATAGCGAGATAATGTAAGCAGATCGCTTGAGGTTTGGTGGAGAATGGTGAATGATCGCTCATTCCCTGCTGCAAATTGATTCGATATGTTTCAGACTGTTTCGTCTGTTTCACGAGTGTTTCAGGGAGTGCTGCCGGCGGTCGTGCGGGGAAGGAGGGTGGGGGCGCTCGGAACGGGGCGCAAAGGCCGCTCATGCACAGTGCCATTGTCCTGCGGGCGGTGCACCCGCTGCCGCAGGGACAGAAAGGCTTTGGCGGCTGCGTCTGGCAGGGAGGGGGGATGGCGGGGAGGCGCCATGGTTGCGGTGTCTCCCCGTGGGGGCTTACCAGCCCTTGGTGGCCATGATTTTCTTGACCATTTCCTCGCTCTTCTTCTCGACGATGACCATCTTCTTGGCCTGGGCCGCCCTGATTTTTTCCGTCAGGGCATTGATGTCGGCAGGTTTCTCGAGGAGGTCGAGGGCGCCGAGCTTCATCGCTTCGATGCCGTCCTTGACGGTGGCATGGCCGGTGAGGAGGATGACCTCGAGGTCGGGGTTTTTTTCCTTGAGGATCTTGAGC
>JANJUM010000108.1 GCA_024710585.1 Desulforhopalus sp. | reverse complement strand
ACCGGCGTCAAGTGGCAGATCTGCGCGGCCGCCGGGGATGGCCAGCGCTATATCATCTGCAATGCCGACGAGGGCGACCCCGGGGCCTTCATGGACCGCTCGATCATCGAGGGCAACCCCCACGCGGTGCTCGAGGGGATGCTCATCGGCGCCTATGCCATCGGCGCCACCATCGGTTATGTCTATATCCGCGCCGAATACCCCCTGGCGGTGGAGCGCCTGCGCTGCGCCCTGCGCCAGGCCGAGGAGCGCGGCTATCTCGGCGAAAACCTTTTCGGCGGCCCTTTTACCCTGCACATCAAGGTCAAACTCGGCGCCGGGGCCTTCGTCTGCGGCGAGGAGACGGCGCTCATCGCCTCCATCGAGGGGGAGCGCGGCATGCCCCGGGCCAAGCCGCCCTTCCCGGCGCAGCAGGGCCTGTGGGGGCGGCCGACGGTGATCAACAACGTCGAGACCTTGGCCAACGTTCCACCCATTCTCCAGCACGGGGCAGCGTGGTATGCCGCCGTCGGCTCGGGGAAGAGCAAGGGCACCAAGGTCATCGCCCTCACCGGCAAGATCAGGAACACCGGGCTTATCGAGATCCCCATGGGCATGCCGCTCAAGGACATCATCTACAAGATCGGCGGAGGCATCGAGGGCGACCGGCTGTTCAAGGCGGTGCAGACCGGCGGGCCCTCCGGGGGCTGCATCCCGCAGCAGCACATCGACTTGCCGGTGGACTACGAAAATCTCGCCGCGGTGGGGTCGATGATGGGTTCGGGCGGCATGGTGGTCCTCGATGAGAGCGACTGCATGGTCAATATCGCCAAATTTTTCCTGCAGTTCACCCAGGCCGAGTCCTGCGGCAAGTGCGTGCCCTGCCGCATCGGCACGAAAAGGCTGCTCGAGATCCTTACCCGCATTACCGAGGGCCAGGGCCGCGAGGGCGATATCGAGCTGCTGCAGAGCCTGGCCGAGGATGTGCGCGATTCGAGCCTCTGCGGCCTGGGCATGTCGGCGCCCAATCCGGTGCTCAGCACCCTCCGCTATTTCCGCCATGAGTACGAGGCGCACATCAAGCAGCGCAAGTGTCCGGCCAAGGTCTGCAACCATCTGCTGACCTTCTTCATCCGCCCCGACAGCTGCGTCGGCTGCACCATGTGCGCCAGGGCCTGCTCGGTCAAGGCCATCAGCGGCGAGGCCAAGCAACCGCACCACATCGACCAGAAACTCTGCATCCGCTGCGGCTCGTGCTTCGACGTCTGCAAGTTCAACGCCGTTCTCAAGGAGTAGCGCTCATGATCCAGCTGACCATCGACGGCAAGGACCTTGCCGTGCCAGAGAAAAAAACAGTTCTTGAGGCGGCCCGCGGCGCGGGCATCGACATCCCCACCCTCTGCCACGACCCGCGCCTTGCGCCCTATGGCGGCTGCCGCCTGTGCCTGGTGGAGATCGACGGCATGGCCAAGCCGGTGACCTCCTGCACCACGCCGGTACGGGAGGGCATGGTGGTGCGCACGGTGAGCGAGCGGCTCTATCGGCTGCGCCGCACCATCGTCGAGCTGTTGCTCTCCGACCACCCCAACGACTGCATGACCTGCATCGGCAATGGTGACTGCACGCTGCAGGAACTGGCTTACTTCTACGGCCTGCGCGACAACCGCTTCCATGGCGCGAGGCGCGAGCACCACCGCGTCGACGCCAACCCCTTCATCACCCGCGAACAGAACAAGTGCGTGCTGTGCGGTCTCTGCGTGCGCGTCTGTGAGGAGGTGCAGGGGGTGTCGGCCATCGGTTTTGCCGACCGCGGTTTCGAGACCAAAATCGTTCCGCCCTTCGGCGAGGACCTCAACTGCGAGTTTTGCGGCCAGTGCGTCGCCGTCTGCCCCACCGGGGCCCTGTCGGCACGGCTTTGGGCGGGAAAGCCACGCACCGGGGGAATACGCTCCACCAGAACGGTATGCACCTTCTGCGGCTGCGGCTGCAACCTCACCCTGAAGACCAAAGCCAACGAGGTCTTTCGTGTCGACTCCGAGCCCACCACCCACAATCGTGGCTGGCTCTGTGTCAAGGGCCGTTTTGGCTACGACTTCATCAACAGCCCGGAGCGGCTGCGTACGCCCCTCATCCGCCGCAGCAAGGGCGGCCCCCTCGAGGCGGTGGACTGGCCAGAGGCGCTGCAGCATATCGTCAGCGCGGTGACGCGCATCAAGGCGGAGCATGGCCCCGACGCCTTTGCCGGGCTGAGCTCCGCCAGATGCACCAACGAGGAGAACTACCTCTTCCAGAAGCTGCTGCGCGCCGCCATCGGCACCAACAATGTCGACCATTGCGCCCGCTACTGACACAGCGCTACCGTGGCCGGTCTGGCCACGGCCTTCGGATCGGGGGCGATGACCAATTCGGTCGCCGAGATCGCCGACAACAAGGCACTCCTCGTCATCGGCTCGAACACCACCGAAAACCACCCGATCATCGCCCTGCGCATGAAGGAGGCGGTGGCTAGGGGGGCCAAGCTGATCGTCGCCGACCCGCGCCGTATCCCGCTGACCGGCTTCGCCACCCTGTGGCTGAGGCAGCGGCCGGGAACCGATGCGGTGCTGCTCAACGCCATGATGCACGTCATCCTCGACGAGGGTCTTGCCGATCGCGACTTCATCGCCAGGAGAACCGACGGCTTCGAGGACTTCGCCCCCTCGCTCGCCTCTTTCACGCCGGAATTCGCCGAGGAGATCACCTCGGTGCCGGCCACCCTCATCCGCGAGGCGGCGCGCGTCTACGCCACGGCGGAAAACGCCGGCATTTACTATGCCATGGGCATCACCCAGCATGTCATGGGCACCTACAACGTGCAGGCGGTGGCCAACCTCGCCCTGCTTACCGGCAATGTCGGTCGAGCGGTCGCCGGCGTCAATCCCCTCCGTGGTCAGAACAATGTCCAAGGGGCCTGCGACATGGGCTGCCTGCCCAATGTCCTGCCTGGTTATCAGCGTGTCGACGACGCCAGGGCGCGGCGCCGCTTCGAGAAGGCCTGGGGGCGGCCGCTGCCGAAGAAGCCTGGCCTGACCGCCACCGAGATGACCGCGGCGATGCTCGACGGGCGCCTCAGGGGCCTGTACATCTTCGGAGAGAATCCGGCCCTCTCCGACCCCAACTCCAACCACTCGCGCAAGGCCTTCGCCAATCTCGACTTCCTGGTAGTGCAGGACATCTTCATGACCGAGACGGCGCAGCTGGCCGACGTCGTCCTCCCCGGCGCCTCTTTCGCCGAGAAAGAGGGCACCTTCACCAGCTCCGAACGGAGGGTGCAACGGGTGCGCCAGGCCATCGACCCACCGGGGCGGGCGCGATCCGACCTGTGGATCATCGATCAGCTGTGGCGTCGTCTCGCGGAGGCCGAGGGCTACGGCGACCCGCCGCAGGCCGAGCGGATCTTCGCCGAGGTGGCTTCACTGTGGCCGGACCTCGCCGGCATGAGCTATCGCCGCCTGGAGGGCGACGGCCTCCTCTGGCCCTGTCCGACTGAGGATCACCCCGGCACCGACTTCCTCTTCAAGGAGGAGTTCAACCGGCCTGGCGGCCGCGCCCTGTTCAGTGCGGTGCCCTTCGTGCCCTCGGGCGAGCTGCCGGACAGGGACTACCCTCTGTTGCTGACCACTGGCCGCGAGCTCTTTCATTATCACACCGGCACCATGACCAGACGCTCGGCTGGCCTCAACGCCGTGGCCCCTGAGGCCTTCGTCGAGATCAGCGAGCTCGATGCCGATATTCTCGGCATTTCTGACGGAGAGGTGGTTGCGGTCAGTTCGCGCCGCGGGGCCATCAGGCTCAAGGCAAGGGTCGGCGCGATGGTGCCGCGCGGGGTGGTTTTCATCCCCTTTCACTATCGCGAGGCCGCCGCCAACCTGCTCACCAATGATGCCATGGACCCGACCTGCAAGATTATGGAGGCCAAGGTGTGCGCGGTACGCATCACCAAAGGCTGAGCTTTTCCCCCATCCCGCGAAAAAGGTTTTGCAAAATGACCGCAAAGGGTCTTTATCAAGGGCTGGAGCAAAGGCCAGGGGGCGTTACAGGGTTCGATCAGGCAGGGGCAGAGGGGTATGAGCGAGATGTTGAGCGTAGAGGGGGAGGGCGTCGACCTCGGCACCTGCCGCACGGTGCTGCTGGTGCCATCGCGGGCGGTGCACGAGCCGGGCTATATCAAGGCCCTGGCCGCAGGGGAGAGCGGCAGCGCCAAGCATGAGTTCCACGCCCTGGCGCAGATGGCCTACTTCCAGTATCAGGACGAGGAGCTGCGCGTCATCGAGGTCAGCTCCCCGGTCCTCGTCGACGACGGTGTCGCCACGCAACGCGTCGAGGATGGCATGCTTCTCTGCCGCGAGAGTGACGGCGGGGTGGTCCTCGTGGTCTTTGCCGGGGAGAATCGCAAGAAACTGCTCGAGGCCGTGCATCGTTACTGCACGCGCTGGGTGCGGCTCGATATTTGACATTCCGAGGAAGTGCACGTGAAACAGAAGCTGATGGTATTCCAACAAAACGGCAGCGGCGAACAGAAGATCGCCGGCTTGAAGCGCTACGGCGGGGACCTGTTCGAGGTGGAGGTGTACTGCATCGACGAGATCCTGCCGCCGGTTCTCGACGACACCTCGGCCTACCTGCCGCAGAGCCTTTCCTGCCAGCTGGTGCTCGATTTTCTCCGCCATAACGACCTCTCCGCCGACCTCGCCGCCCTTTGCCTGCGCCATGGCATCCCGGTAATCGCCTCGGGCAAGAAGATCAGCTGCCAGGGGTTGTTCACCCCGCCTACCTGATGCGGCCTTCCAAGGCAGGTTGGCCTTGGCGAATACGGTGAGCGGTTTGGTGCCCCGGAGTTCAGCGTCGCTATCGAAGATGGCAGGATCAGCGCAGTCGAGGTGGTGCGCGGCGCCCCCTGCGGGGCCACCTGGGAAGCGGCGCGGCGGCTGATCGGCCACCCGCTCGACGATGCGGTGCGCAAGATCGGCCTCGACACCCAGTTTTATTGTTCCGCCGATCCCGCCGGCTGGGATCCCATCTACGGCAAGAGCCCGGTGCACTTCGCCGGCAAGATCCATAGCCGGGAACTGGCCAGGGCGATCGACCGCGCGCTGGCGCTCCTGGCGGGGGAGACCGGTCAGGGCTAGAGCGGGGAGGGCGGGCAGGGAATGAACACGGCCGGAGCGACGAGCGTCCGGCCGTTGTCTTTTAGAGGCTGGCGAGCACGGCGAAGTGTCCGGGCGGCTTGACGCAGGCCGGGCACTTGTCGGGCGGGGTGGTGCCGCGATGCAGGTAGCCGCAGTTGAGGCAGCGCCACATCACCTCTTCCTCGCGACGCAGCAGGCGGCCCGTGGCGAGTTCTTCGGCCAGGGCACGGAACATCACCTCGTGGTGGGCCTCGGCGACGTTGATGGCGTGGAAGGTGTCGGCGGCGCGGGCAAAGCCTTCCTCTTCCGCCACTTTGGCGAAGACGGCGTACATCTCGTCATGGACGAAGCGCTCGAGATCCGCGGACGCCAGCAGGTTGGCATGACTGTCCCTGATCACACCGGCCGGGAAAGGGCCGGAGATGTTCAACTGGCCGCCGTTGAAGAACTTGAAGAAACGCAGGGCATGCTGATACTCCTCCGCGGCGGTGTCGTCGAAGACCCGGGCGATGGCGATGAGTTCCTCGCTCCGCGCCTGATCGGCAAAGAAGTTGTAGCGGGTGCGCGCCTGGGCCTCGGCGGAGTAGGAGAGGAGCAGGTTGTGGGCGGTTCTGCTGTCACGGAAAGCGACCATGGGCGCCCTACTCTTCGATGACGATGGCGTTGGCGCCGCACTCGGCGGCCGCCCGGCGGACGATGCCCTCGAGGTGCTTGGGGATCTCGTCGAACTTGACGATCGACAGCAGCTGCCCCTCGTCGTACTCGAAAACCTCCGGACAGAGCTTGTTACAGTTACGGTCGCCCATGCACTGCTTGGTGATGCTCGCTTTCATTGTGTTCTCCTCGCAAGGTTGAAGGGTAGGGGGCCGCAGTCGCATGGCCTCGCCGGGCGACTGCGGGGTGAACGGCGTAATTGGCTCACGCCGCCCTTAATCGAGATCGTGGGACACTTTTGGCACGGTATAGGGCAGTTGCAGGTATTCCAGGGTCTTGCCGGTCTTCTCCCAGCCGTTGTCCATGAGCAGGCGGGAGAAGTTGAAGCCGATGCCGGCATACGTGGAGCGGGTGTCCTCCTCGTCGTCCTCGCCGTAGCCGCGTGAGTAGTAGCCGGCGTGGAACTCGACGAACTTCATGAAGTTGTCGTGGAAGACGTCGAAGCCGTCGAGCTTGAGCACCACCGAATAGTAATGGTTGGAGTAGTCGTCGAAGATGCCGTTGACGGCGCTGTCGAAGACGTATTCGACACGGAAGTCGATCTTGCGGTCGAGTTCGGGCACGTGCTCCATGACGACACTGGTCAGTGCTCCGACGGTGTTCATGATCAAATCTTCCGATGAGAAACCCTGGGATTCGCTCGTGGCATCGCCCAGTTCCATGGCCAGTTGCACCGCCCAGGCGGACAGCGCGGCATAGGTGTTGGCCTTGGCCGAGTCGTATCCCCAGCTCTTATAGAGGCCGGTGAGGGCGTCGGCGAAGGCGTAGGTGGACCAGAAGTGGCCGACCTTGTCGGCGCCGCCATATTTCGAGTCTCTCTCGAACCAGCCTTCGTCAGCCTCGTTCCAGCCCCCCGAGCCATAGTCCCACTCGATGAAGCCCCAGATGCCGATGAGGGCGGCGGCGGCGAGATTGGTGTAGAGCAGTTTGTTTTCTTTCGGCTGGCCCGACCACCAGCCGTCGCTGGGGCTCGGAGCGAGAGGAGTCGGGGTGGCGGTGAGAATCGACGGGCTGTCCAGGCTGGTCTGGGCATGGACGGGGGCGACAGCGAGAGGTGCTGCGGCCAGCAGGGCCAGGGAACTGGCCGAGAGAAGCAGGATGCGGGTCATGGCGTATCGGCGGGTTGAGTGGCTGGACGAGGCGAGGGTGCGGCAACTGCTCCGCTTTTCATCCTTCACCGGTGAAAGTTTATGACATAACGTCGCAGTGATACTATAGTTGACGAGTTTTCGTCAAGCTTTGCTTGCAGGGCCCCCGCGGGGAGATATTCCTCAGGGACGAGTGATCGAGCGGATGTGGAGGAGTTGTTATGAGTACCGTCAAGAATGTCATGGAAGTGTTCAAGGTTCTGGAAAAAAGCAACTGCCGCCTCTGCGGCGAAAAGACCTGTATGGCTTTTGCCGGGGCGGTGTTCAAGGGCACGCGGCGCATCGCCGAATGCCCGCGGCTGAGCCCGGAGATGGTGGCCGCCTTTGCCTCCGGCGGCGAAGAATCGGTCGACGAACTGCAGCGTGAACTCGAGAAGATGAAGGCCGCGGTGGTTGCACTCTCCTTCGACGAGGCGGCGGCGCGCATCGGTGGCGAGGCGAGCGGCGACCTGCTGCGCTTCAAGATTCTCGGCAAGCCCTTTGCCATCAGGAAGGACGGCACCTTCGTCACCGATCTTCACGTGCTGCCCTGGGTCATCGTTCCGGTGCTGCACTATGTGCTCAACTGCCGCGGACAGGCGCTCTCCGGCTCCTGGGTCTCCTATCGCGAACTGCCCGGAGGCAAGGAAAAATACGCCCTCTTTCAGCGCCGTGGCGAGGAGGTGCTGCGCCAGCTTGCCGACAACTATCCGGATTTCTTCGACGATGTTCTCCACATGTTCGACGGCAAAGAGGTCGAACAGCATTTCCAGGCCGATATCTCGGTCGTCCTGCGGCCGCTGCCGCTCCTGCCGGTGATGATCTGCTACCGCAAGGCCGAGGAGGGCATGGCGTCCTCTCTCAATGTCTTCTTCGACGACAGCGCCGGGGACAATCTTGGCGCCGACGTACTGTTTTCGCTGGTTACCGGCATCGTCAGGATGCTCGAAAAGCTCGCCGTCCATCATGGTTTCTGAGAACGTCGACCTCCTACCCTGTGGGGCGTCGTTCCATATAAAAAAAAGCTATGATATTGGTCTAAATCTATTATAGTGCGATGAAATCGATTCCGTTAGCGACGCTTTGTCTCATCCTACCGCTTTGATGCCTCTTCGTACTGTGGCCGCGGCGATTGTCGAGCGAGCTCCACAGACAGGCACCAGGGCCCAGCGTATGGAGGTGCCGCAGTGACGAAGAGTGTCCCGGGAGAGGAGAAGAGGAGAAAGGGCGCTGTATTGGTGGTGGGATCGGGTATCGGCGGCATGCAGGCCGCCCTCGATCTCGCCAACAGCGGGCTGTTGGTCCATATGGTCGAGGACGAGCCATCGATCGGCGGGACCATGGCGAGGCTGGACAAGACCTTCCCTACAGGCGACTGCTCGATGTGCATGATCTCGCCACGCATGGTCGAGGCCAGCCGCCACCCCAACATCAAGCTTCATACCATGACGAGGGTGCTCCGCGTCGATGGTGACGAGGGAGATTTCACCGTCACCGTGCGGCACAGGGCACGCTATGTCGATCCGGCGCGCTGCACCGGTTGCGGTGCCTGCGAGCCGGAATGCCCCACCAAAGTCCCCAACAGCTTCAACCAGGGTCTGGATCGGCGCAAGGCCATCTACGCGCTTTTTCCCCAGGCAGTTCCCAACACTCGAGCTATCGACGCGCAGCACTGCCTCTACCTCACCAAGAAGGTGTGCCGCAAGTGCGAAAAAGTCTGCGAGGCCAAGGCCATCCGCTTCGATGACCTGGACATGGAGGAAGAAATCCACGTCGGTGCGGTCGTCCTTTCTGCGGGGTTGCGCACCTACCGGCCGGAACTGCGGCAGGAATATGGCTATGGCAGGCTGAAGAACGTCGTCACCTCGCTGCAGTTCGAACGGCTCCTCTCTGCCTCCGGACCGTGCGGCGGCGTGGTCGCGCGCCCCTCCGACGGCGCCCATCCGCGCCGTCTGGCGTGGGTGCAGTGCGTTGGTTCACGCAATGCCCGCAACGCCAACCCCTGGTGCTCCTCGGTATGCTGCATGTACGCCGCCAAGCAGGCGATCATCGCCCATGAGCATGACCGGAATGTGCAGTCGACCATCTTTTATATGGAGCTGCGCGCCTTCGGCAAGGACTTCGATAAATATATCGACAAGGCCAAGCGAGACGCGGGGGTTGTCTACAGGCGGGCGATGATCGCCGATGTCGATGAGGACCCGGCCACCGGCAATCTACTCGTCCATGCCGTGGGCGAGGATGGGCGGATGGTGCGGGAAGAGTTCGACATGCTGATCCTCTCCATTGGCTTCGAACCCCATGGCGATGCCGGAGAACTGGCGCGGACCCTGGGCGTCGACACCGACGCCTACGGCTTCGTCACGACCTCGAAACTCGCCCCGGTGGCTACCTCGCGGCTGGGGGTCTATGTCGCCGGCACCTCCCAGGGACCGAAGGACATTCCCGAGACGGTCATCCAGGGCAGCGGCGCCGCCGCTCAGGTGATGGGCCTGCTCGGCGACCGGCGCGGCACCGAGGTGACGAAAGTTGTGCTTCCCGAGGAGCGTGACATCTCAGGGGAAGAATCGCGGGTCGGGGTCATCGTCTGCCACTGCGGTACCAATATCGCCGGCACCGTCGATGTCGCCAGGGTCGCCGAAGCGGCATCGCACCAGCCGGGGGTCGTCCATGCCGAGACCATCGTCTATGCCTGTGCCCCCGATGGACAGCAGAGGATCCGAGACCTGGTGGGAGAAAAAAATCTCAACCGCGTCGTCGTCGCCTCCTGTACCCCGCGCACCCACGCGCCGCTGTTCCAGGACACCATCCGCGAGGTTGGCCTCAACCGATTCCTCTTCGAGTTGGCCGATATCCGCGAGCAGTGCTCCTGGTGTCATATGCATGACAACGAAAACGCCACCCGCAAGGCGACCGAAATCGTCAATATGACTGTGGCCAAGACGAGGCGGCTCCTGCCGGTGACCTCCGCTTCGGTTGGCGTTGATCGCAACGCCCTGGTCCTCGGGGGTGGCATCGCCGGGATGACCGCGGCACTGTCTCTCGTTGAACAGGGCTACGGCGTGCATCTGGTGGAGGCAGCGGAAAGCCTGGGCGGTCTGCTGACGAAGGTGCGGCGCAACCTCGAAGGCGATGATGTCGCCGCATTTCTCGCCGCCACCATCGCCAGGGTCCTGGAGAACCCGCGCATCACCGTGCACCTTGGTGCCACCATCGACAAGATCGACGGCTTCGTCGGCAATTTCGTCACCACTCTGACCAGTGGTCAGGAGGTGCGCCATGGCGCCGTTCTTGTCGCCACCGGTGGCGCTGAGTACCAGCCGGTGGAATATGGCTATGGGGACTCGCCCCAGGTCATCACCCAACGGCAGCTCGAGAACCAGCTCACCGCGGAAGGGCCGCGGGACGATGCAACCTATGTCATGGTGCAGTGCGTCGGCTCGCGGGAAGAGCCGAACAACTACTGCTCGCGCATCTGTTGCCAGGACGCCCTGAAAAACGCTATCGCCATCAAGGAACGAGCCCCTCAGGCGAAGGTGGTGGTGCTCTACCGCGACATGCGCGCCTATGGCCTCAAGGAGGATTACTATCGTCGGGCCCGTGACCTTGGGGTGTTGTTCTTCCTCTTTACCCCCGAAAACAAGCCGCGGGTCGAGGCCCTTGGCGACAAGGTGCGCGTGTCGTTCCCCTCGGCAGTGCTTGGGCGGGAGATGCGTGTCGACGCTGACTGGCTGGTTCTTTCCACCGGCCTCAGGCCGCGGCCCGATGGCGAGGAACTTGCCAAGAAGCTGAAGCTGACCTGCAACCTCGATGGCTTCCTGCTCGAGGCCCATGTCAAGCTGCGTCCGGTTGATTTCCCCAGCGAGGGGCTGTTCCTCGCCGGACTGGCCCATGCCCCCAAAAACCTCGAGGAGACCATCGGCCAGGCCTTGGCCGCCGCAGGTCGTGCTGGTGCCCTGCTCTCCCACGACAGTCTCACCGTTTCCGGTGTCATCTCCAAACATAACCGCACCATCTGCATGTCCTGTCTGGCCTGCGTCAAGAAATGCCCCTTCGGAGCGCCCTTCATCGACAGCGATGGCCGCGTCAGCCATAACGAGGTCAAGTGCACCGGCTGTGGCATCTGCGCCGGAGTGTGTCCGGCCAAGGCCTATCAGGTCAACTACTTCCGCGACGATCAGCTGCTGGCGATGATCGATTCGGTGACCGTCATGGCCTGAGAGGGCAACGCCGGTCGACGAGAGGCGGAGACATGGGGTGAGGGGAGTCATCCTGGTAACTCAACTGAGAAGGGAACCGATGATGGGAAACGACGCCGCCAACAGTGAAGGACCCAAGAGCCCGGAAAAACAGCAGGAGGTTCCTGCGGGGTGGAAGGCCAATATCATTGCCTTCGCCTGCCACTACTGCGCCTTTGCCGCCGCCGACCTGGCCGGGGTGATGCGCCTCTCCTATCCCAGCAACGTCAAGGTGGTGCGGCTGCCGTGCACCGGCAAGCTCGACCATGTCTACCTCCTCCGTGCCTTCGAGCGTGGCATCGACGGCGTCTTTGTCGCCGGCTGACTCGAGGGTCAATGCCATTTCCTGGAAGGAAATTTCAACGCCGTCAAGAGGGTGCAGAAAGTGCGCGGCATGCTCGCCATGCTCGGCATCGACCCCGCCCGGCTCGAGTTCTACAATCTCTCCGCCGCCCAGGGACCACGCTGGGCGGAAATCTGCACGGAATTCACGGCACGGATCACAGCGCTCGGGCCTTCACCCATCTGGTTCGCGCTGCAGAAGGGCATGAAACCGACCGAAACGCATCGGCAGGCCGCTTGAGACCCTGAACGTAATGATGGTTGTACTGATTGAGGAGGAAAGAGGCTATGATAGTTGGACAGCAGAAACCGTTTGACGAAATATGGGCGATGGTCAGGGTTCATCGGCGGCTCACCGTGTTCGGCTGCAATACCTGCGTCGCCGTCTGTCATCAGGGGGGCAACAAGGAGGCCGAGATTCTCGCCTCGCTCTTGCGCATGCGCGCCGTGCAGGAAGGCGTGGAGATGGACATCGCCCACGGTGGCATCGAGCGACAGTGCGAGCATCCCTTCTTCGAGTCGGCCCATGAACTGCTCGAAGGGTCTGAGGCGGTGCTCAGCATGGCTTGTGGCATCGGCGTACAGTTCGTCGCCGAAAAATACGCCAGCACCCCGGTGTATCCAGCGCTGAACACCACCTTCCTCGGCGATGTCAAGACCGACTGGCACTTCACCGAGAAATGTCAGGCCTGCGGAGACTGCATCCTTGGACTCACCGGAGGGGTATGCCCGGTGACGCGCTGCTGCAAAAGGCTCTTCAACGGACCCTGCGGCGGCTCTTCCAAAGGGAAGTGCGAGCTGTCCAAAGAACTCGACTGCGCCTGGCAACTGGTTGTCGACCGACTCGAGGCATTGGGCAAACTGGACGATTACGAGAAGATCACCCCCATCAAGGACTGGTCGAAAGACCGCGCCGGCGGGCCGCGGTCCTTTAAACTGGAGGGCTTCTAATGGCGGAGACGAAGACCGGCAGCAAACTGGAAAAGGTGTTGAGGAGTGGAGTGATGGCGGTTACCAGCGAGTGCGGGCCTCCCCGTTCCAGCGACCCGTCCCATATCATCGCCAAGGGTAACATCATCAAGAACCATGTCGACGCCATCAATATCACGGACAATCAGACTTCGGTGACCAGGCTGTGCAGTCTCGCCGCCTGTATCCACCTCAAGCTGCAGGGGCTCGAGCCGGTGCTGCAGATGGTCTGTCGCGATCGCAATCGCATCGCCATTCAGGCCGATATCCTTGGTGCCGCCTCCTTCGGCATCAACAATGTCCTTTGCCTGTCCGGCGACCATCAGAGTTTCGGCGACCATCCCAAGGCACAGAACGTTTTCGATCTCGACTCCATGCAACTCATCCAGACCGTTCGCCATATGCGCGACGAGGGCCGTTTTTTGAGTGGCGACGAGATCAAGGTTCCGCCAAGCCTCTTTGTCGGCGCGGCCGCCAACCCCTTTGCCGACCCCTTCAAGATCCGTGTGCCACGGCTGGCCAAGAAAGTCGCCTGCGGTGCCGAATTCATCCAGACCCAGTGCGTTTACAACCTTGACAAGTTCGAGCTGTGGATGAAGGGTGTTGTGGATCGCGGCCTCCACGAGAAGGTTTTCATCATGGCCGGGATCACCCCGATGCGCTCGGTGGGTATGGCCAAGTATATGGCGCGGGCTGTGCCGGGGATGGATGTTCCCGATGAGCTGGTCAAGCGCTTGAGCGGGGTGCCCAAGGACAAACAGGCGGAAGAGGGGCTGACCATCGCCGTCGAGGCCATCCAGCGTCTCAAGGAAGTGAAGGGACTGGCCGGCTTCCACATCATGGCCATCGAGTGGGAGGAAAAGGTTCCTGAGATTGTCGAGCGGGCCGGCCTGTATCCGCGGCCGGTAATACAATGATTCTTTCTGTACTATGTAAGGAAATGGTGGTATGTGTCAGACCAGTGCGTTGATGGAAAAAGATGGTGGCGAGGAGTTGCTGCTGGAGAATGTCACCAGGATCGAGGTTGATGAGGACGGCTTGAACATTACGACTCTCTTCGAGGGGACCAATGCCTGGCCGAAAACGGCGATTCGCCGTATCGATTTTGCCGCAGGCAAAGTCTATCTCTATAACAAGGCCTGAAAGGGTCGGAAACGCTGGCTGTTTTTTTGGGAGAAACAATGAACAATGTCGATAAATTGCGGATCATGCTGCAGCACTGGATGGAACATAACAAGGGGCATATGGACGAGTTCGAGAAGTGGCGTGGCGTCATGAGCCATGAAGGCCAGCAGAACATTGCCAGCCGTCTCGAGCGCACCGTGGCCCTGATGACCGAGGTCAACGCGCAACTCCACGAGGCATTGCACGAGCTGGGCGGGGCCGACCATGACCACCATCACGGCAACGACCACCATCACCATCATCACGGCGGAGGCGACCACCATCATCACTGAGGCGTAACCGCAAGAACCGTTTTCCGGCGGTGAAGAACACGACGAGGCGGTGGAATCGGGTAACGATTCCACCGCCTCGTTATTTTCAGATGCCGTCGCAGGGCCGCCGGCCGGTCATCCTCCTGGGGGAGACCGGCGCGGATGCGGATATTTTCCGACGGGGACGAAAGCCTTTAGGCGAGGCCGTAGGCCTTCTTGGCGGAGTTGAGGGTGTTTTTCATCAGCATGGTGATGGTCATCGGGCCGACGCCACCCGGTACCGGAGTGATCTTGCCGGCGATTTCCTTGGCTTTGTCGAAATCGACGTCGCCTTTGAGGATAGCCTTGCCGGTCTTCTCGTTCATGCCGACACGGTTGACACCGACGTCGATGACGGTGGCGCCGGGCTTGATCCACTCCGGCTTGACCAGGTCGGGCACCCCGGCAGCGACGATGAGGATGTCGGCGCGGCGGCAGTGGGAGGCGAGGTCCTTGGTGCGGGTGTGGACGATGGTCACCGTGGAGTTGGCGCCCTTGCCCTTCTGGGCCATCATCATGGCGATCGGCTTGCCGACGATGTTGGAGCGGCCGACCACCACCACCTCGGCGCCGGAGGTCTCGGTGCCGGAGCGGACGATGAGTTCCTGGATGCCGGCCGGGGTGCAGGGCAGGAAACGCACCTCGTCCCCGCCGATCATCAGGCGGCCGACGTTGACCGGATGGAAGGCGTCGACGTCCTTGTCGGGGTTGATGGCGTTGAGGACCTTCTTGTCGTCGATATGCTTGGGCAGCGGCAGCTGGACGAGGATGCCGTGGATGGCCGGGTCGTTGTTGTACTTTTCAATCAAGGCGAGCAGTTCCGCCTCGGTGATGGTCTCCGGCTGGTCGTCCTGAATCTCGTTGAAACCCACGCCGAGGGCGGTTTTGACTTTGAGGGTGACGTAGCTGATCGAGGCCGGATTCTTGCCGACGAGGATGGTCACCAGGCCGGGGACCTTGCCGGTCTTGGCCTTCATCGCATCGACTTCCTGTTTGATTTCGGCGAGGATCTCTTCCCGTATCTTGGTGCCGCTGATGATTTCCGCAGTCATGGTGTGCGAACTCCTTGTTGTGGTGGGGCGGAGAACCGCGGCGGCGCGGCAGAAACGCCGCGCCGCCGGGAGATGTCGTCAGGCGAAAGGCTTAGAAGACGCCTTCGACCTTGCCGGTCTCGACATTGACGTCAACCCGCTTGAAGGCCGGGTTGGAGCTGGTGCCGGGCATGAGGCTGATGGCACCGGCCACGGGGACGATGAAGCCGGCGCCGCCGTAGGTGAGGACCTCGCGGATGGTCAGGCGCCATCCCTTGGGCACGCCTTTGAGGGCCGGGTTGTCGGACAGCGACAGGTGGGTCTTGACCATGCAGATGCCCATTTTGGCCAGTTCGGGATCGGCCTGCAGGCGGTCGATGGACTTGTTGGCGGCCGGCGAGTAGTCGACGCCATCGGCACCGTACACTTCCTTGGCAATGAGCTCGATGCGCTGCTTGATCGGCATGTCGAGTTCGTAGAGGAATTTGAAGTCGGTCTTGTCTTCGCAGGCCTCGACGACCGTCTTGGCGAACTCGATGGCGCCTTCGCCACCTTTTTCCCAGTGACGGGACAGGGCGACGCGGGCTCCCTCGGCCTCGCACAGCTCGCGAACCTTGGCGATCTCGGCGTCGGTGTCGGTGTAGAAGGCGTTGATGCACACGACCGGGGCGATGCCGGCCTTGCGCACGTTGCGGATATGATGGATGAGGTTGGCGCAGCCCTTGGCCACCCACTCGACGTTCTCCTCCTTGTATTCCTTCGGCATCGCCTTGCCGGGAACCGGCACCGGGGCGCCGCCATGGCACTTGAGGGCGCGGATGGTGGCGACGACGACGGCGCAGTCAGGCTTGAGGCCGGAGTAGCGGCACTTGAGGTTCCAGAACTTCTCGAAGCCGATATCGGCGCCGAAGCCGGACTCGGTGACGTGGTAGTCGGAGAGTTTCAGGCCGATGCGGTCGGCGATGATCGAGCTCTGGCCGATGGCGATATTGGCGAAGGGGCCGGCATGGACGATGACCGGCTGACCTTCCAGGGTCTGCATGAGCGAGGGGTTGAGGGCCTCGACCATCCAGGCGGTCATCGCGCCGGCGACCTGCAGATCCTCGGTGGTGATCGGCTTGCCGGTCTTCGAGTAGGCGACGACGATCTTGCCCATGCGCTCGCGCATATCCTTGAGATCGGTGGCCAGGGAGAGGATGGCCATGACCTCGGAGGACACGGCGATGCCGAACTTAGACTTCATCATGAAGCCGTCAGACTTGCCGTTGACGCCGTCGATGCCGATGATGATGTTGCGCAGCGACTGGCAGCAGAAATCCATGACCCAGCCCATCTCGATATTGGTCGGGTCGATGTCGAGGCGCTTCATGCCGGAGAGCCGCTCGAGTTGCTCGTCGTTGTAGTTGCGCTCATGCTGCAGGCGCGAGGTGAGGGCGACCATCGCCAGGTTGTGGGCGTTCATGATGGCGTTGATGTCGCCGGTGAAGCCGAGGGAGAACGGGGTCAGCGGGATGCACTGGGCGAGACCGCCGCCGGCCGCGGAACCCTTGATGTTCATGGTCGGTCCGCCGGAGGGCTGGCGGATGGCGGCGCTGACCTTCTTGCCAAGCTTGCCGAGGCCCTGGACAAGGCCCATGCTGGAGGTGGACTTGCCTTCGCCCAGCGGGGTCGGGGTGATGGCGGTGACGTCGATGTATTTTCCGTTCGGCTTGTCTTTGAGACGTTCGAGAACCTTGCGGAAATCGATCTTGGCAATGTAATGGCCCTGGGGCAGCAGCTCTTCCTTGGTCAATCCAAGCCGTTCACCGATCTCGTAGATGGTCAACATCGTCTTTTCTGCATCTTGTGCAATTTCCCAGTCCGCATGTTTGGTCGGATCTAATGCCATGGTCCACTCCTTTGTGAATTTGCGGCTCAAGACGAGCCAGTTAAGAACCTACATGTCCTTTAATAGAGTGTGCGCGGTGACTGCGCCGCTGTGAAGACGGTACAGGAGTCGGTGAACGAGGAAGCAGCAAGCAACTTCTCCGGGATGTGGCGGGGAAAGTTCTGAAATCCTAACTTCCGTCCGTTCTCCGCAGTAATCCGCTTCGGCAGCGGCTGCTCGATAACACGAAATTCGTACCATAAAGGGTTGCCTTTATCAATCGCTTTTCGTTTTGGCGAAATTGAAAATCCCGATCAATACCAAGCAATAGGAAGAGTTCCTGTCTCTGTGCAAGATGGCCGGCGATCTGCGACAGACAGGAGTCCGGTAGCACTGTTGTGCTAGTTGTGCGTGTGGCAATTGGGCGATAGGGTGTTGCGGCAGCAATCTGCCAGCACGGAAGTCCTGCACCGTGATAGCCAAGAATTTTGCCACGAGAGGGAAAAGAACGGCAGGCTGCTGAGTTCCCCTCATCGACCCATTTCGGGGCTGGATATCCCCGTTCACAGTGGGCTAGCTGCCCCTGCATGGCGAATCTGCAGGCGGTTGCCGATATACTTGCCGAGGACGGCGACTGCCAGGTCGGCGGAGCGGAAGACCGGCAGGCCGTGACTCTGGAAACCGTCGGCGAGGGGGTCGTAGAGGGAACCGCTGTCGACCACCATCACCAGGGGTTTGCTGGAGGAGACGCCGAGGTGGGCGATGCGGCCCACCAGCGACTGTTGCGGGCTCAATCGCTCGTCGCAGGCGATCTCCGTGGGCAGAGTGTGCAGACTCGGACTCAAGGGGACGATGGCGGCGATGACCACGTCGATGGCCGGGTCCTCGAGCAGGGCGGCGATGGCCTCGACATAGACTTCGGCGGCGGCCATCGGGGTGATGTCCAGCGGGTTGGCGGCACTGGTGAGACGCTCGAGGCCGGAGGCGGCGAGGATGGCCTGTATCCTGGCCGCGGTCTCCGCGGAAAGGGCAGCGATCTCCAGGCGGTAGTCGTCGCCGAGCAGGTTGTCGGCGATGCCCACCGCCTCGTAGCCGGCGTTGCTGATCGCCGCCAGGCGGTTGCCGGCGACCGTCTTGCCATGCAGGGTTGAGGAGAGGCGCAGCAGCCCTTCGAAGACGCTGAAGGTCTCGGCGACCATGGCCCCGGCCTGGCCGATGCAGGATTCGCAGACCATATAGTCGCCGGCGATGGAGGCGGTATGGCCGGAGAGTGCGTTCTTGCCTTCGGGGGTGCGCCCCGCCTTATAGAAGATGACCTCTTTGCCTAGGGGCACGGCGCGGCGCACCGCTTCGGCGAAGGCCAGGCCGTCGAGGTCGGAGAAGCCCTCCATGTAGAAGGCCAGCGTCCTGAGTTCGTCACACCCGTTGAGGAAGTTGAGGAAATCAGAGGCGCACAGGTCCATCTGGTTGCCGATGGAGATGGCATAGGCCGGGTCGAGGAAGGACAGCTTGCTCATCCGCGTGATCATATAGGCGCCGCTCTGGCTGACCAGGGCCAGGGTGCGCTGGTGCTGGCCTCGGTTTTTTGGCAGCTTGTCCTCGGGGATGAACATGGCGTCGTAGCGCCCGGGGTGGGAGAGGATGCCGAGGCTGTTGGCGCCGAGGAAGACCGGCGCCTTGCCGCCGCCGGCACGCGTTGCGGCGATTTTTTCTTTGAGGGTCGCGGCCAGGTGGGGGTGCCCTTCCTGCTCTTCGAGTCCGCCGGAAACGAGAAGCACGCCGGCGGCGAGGTTGCCGGAGAGGACGGTGTCGATGAGTTCAGGAATGGCGCCGGCCTCGACGGCGACAACGAGCAGGTCGAGTGGTGCGGCGATGTCCGTCAGCTCGGGCACGGTGGCCAGGCCGTCGATGTTCCGCGCCCGGGGGTGGACGACGGTCAGCCGGTCCCTGGCGAAGCCGGCGGCGAGGATGTTGTCGCAGATGATCCTGCCGATATTCTTTTTACGGGCTGAGACGCCGACGATGCCGATGCTGGACGGGTGGAGGAGCTTGTCGATCTGCTCCACCGGGCGGTGGATCGGCAGACTTTTGCTGGTCGAGAAGCGGCACAGCCCGTCGAGGGGCATCATCAGATAGTTGCTGAAGGCGAAGGGGTTGACCTCAAGTTCCTCGATGACATAGGGGCTGGTCCCGTTGGTGGGGGAAAAGTGGCGCGCCGTCTCGATCAGGGCCGAGAAGCACTCGAGCAGCTGGGCATCGGTGACGATGCGTTTGCGGCTGCGGGTCAGGCCGGCCATCTTCTTGTAGGAGATGGTGTTGCGGAAGAGGTTGAAGAAACTTTCGCCATCGACCAGCTCCGTCGCGGCGGCGACCACCGCCTGGCCCTTGCGGAAGCGGGCGGCAAAGAGTTCGGTGTCGCGGCCGCCCAGCCCGGCGCTGAGGATAATGCCGAACTCGCGGGTATTGCGCAGACTGACCAGCAACTCGTTGCCAAACTCCAGGGAATCGGGGGGCATGTACTGGCAGAGGATGAAGCCTTCGATATCGGCGGCGATCCTTTCTTCCAGCTGCGGCCGCGGCAGGTTGCGGTAGGGGGCCGGGGCCACGGCCTCGCCGCGGAGAATGAGGTCGGCGAAGCGCGCGGGGATGTCGCAGGTCATGCCTCTGACGGTCGAGAGCACTTCGTCGCCGTTCTTGCCGCAGATGGCGACGCCACCGACATCGCTCTTGTGCATGATGTAGGGCGAAATCACCTTGACGACCACTTTCTTGCCCGGCAGCTCATGGAGGGAGCGCGGGTCGAAGCGGTCGTTTTTCGGCAGCAGCAGGTACTGTGGCGGGGTTTCCCCGCCGATGAGGCGGATGAAGTGATAGACTTCGTACTCGAAGAGGTAGTGGCGCCCCTGGCTGGCGGCGTTGTGCAGCAGGTCGGTCAGGCCCAGGAAGTCGATATGGGTCTTCATCAGGGGGGCACCTCCGTAATGACTGGGTTTTGGGGCACTATCGCAAACCGGGACCCCTTCTGGCAAGGGAAATATCGTTGCCATGGCAGGTAGAGGCCGGAGGATGTGGTACGGGCAGTGGCAGAGCCGGGGAATCGGCGCTATGGTGCCACGGGGTGGTGGAACTGCCTCCTCGAGGGCTAAGGGACAGAAAGATAGCCCCGTATGGCGAGGTCCGGCGCGCGCCGAAACATCAATGTCTCTCTCTGGTCAATGTGTGCAATTGCACACATTGTGACATTGTTTCTTTTGTATAATCAACTAAAATACCGCTGTTTGCGGTACGACCACGTACCGGCGAGAATGGAGCATGACATTAAAGGAGCACGACCATGGCGAAGAAGGTGGTGATCATCGGGGCGGTGGCCCTCGGACCGAAAGTGGCCTGTCGCCTGCGCAGGCTGGACGCCGAGGCGGAAATAACCCTGCTCGATCGGGATGACAGGATTTCCTACGGCGGTTGCGGCATTCCCTACTATGTGGGTGGCGATGTCAACGATATCGAAGACCTCTGCAAGACGACCTCGCATACCCTGCGCGACGCCGCCTTTTTCAAGAACAACAAGGGGGTGACGGTGATGACCCGCACCGAGGCGCTCGCCATCGACCGTCGTGACAGGAAGGTGCTGGTGCGGCATCTCGACACTGGCGAGGAGGAGTATCTGCCTTACGACAAGCTCGTTCTGGCCACCGGCGCCCGCGCCGTTCGCCCGCCCTTTCCCGGCGCCGATCACCCCAGGGTGCTGACCGTCTCCGATCTCCATGACGCGGAACGGCTCAAATCGCAGATGGCTGCCGGCAAGATTGCCAAGGCGGTGGTTATCGGGGCAGGAGCCATCGGCCTCGAAATATCCGAAGCCTTGACCGATCTATGGGGTATCTCCACCACCCTGGTGGAAATGGAGGACCAGGTGCTGCCGACTCTGCTCGGCAAGTGCATCGCGCGCCTCGCCGCGGCGGAGTTGACGCGCCACGGGGTGGAACTGCTTCTCGAGACCAAGGTGCTGGAGGTGGCGGAGAACGAGGAGAACGGCAAACTGCTGGTGCGGACATCGGCGGGGAACCTCGAGGTGGATGTCGTCGTTCTCGCCGCCGGGGTGCGCGCCAATACCTCCCTGGCCAGGGAAGCCGGGCTGGCCATCGGCACCTATGGCGGCATCAGCGTCGATCGGCGCCTGCGCACCAGCGATCCGCATATTTACGCCGGCGGGGACTGCGTCGAGGTGCGCAACCTCATCAGTGGCGAGAACATCCCCATGGCTCTGGGATCCCTGGCCAATCGCCAGGGGCGCATCATCGCCACCAACATCAACGGCGGGCAGAGCCACTTCCGCGGCACTGTCGGCACCTTCTGCCTCAAACTCTTCGACTTCGGCATCGGCAAGGCCGGGCTGACCTTTCGCCAGGCCAGGGAAACGGGTTACGACCCGGTCTATGCGGTGGTCTCCCAGGCCGATCACGCCCATTTCTACCCCAGCTCGGAGCTCATCTACATCTCGCTGCTCGCCGACCGCAAGTCGCGCAAGATCCTTGGCATCGAGGCGGCCGGCAAGAACGGCGACGCGGTCAAGGCGCGGGTCGACACGGTGGCGGTGCTGCTGCGCCATGGCGTCGACGTCGACGAGATCTGCTCGCTGGAGATCGGCTACGCCCCGCCGTTTGCCTCGGCCATGGACGTGGTCAACAATGCCGGCAATGCCCTCGACAATATTCTCGCCGGAGGCAGCAGGCCGGTGGATGCTGCCGATTTTCTCTATGAATTCCGTCATAAGACGGTGCGTGTGCTCGATGTGCGCGGCGAGAAGGAAGCCACCCCGTTCATGGCCAAGTATGGGGAGCGCTGGCTCAATATCCCGCAGGATCAGCTGCGCCGGCGGGTGGAGGAGATCGATCCCGAGGAGGAACTCTTCCTCCTCTGCGACACCGGGCCGCGCTCCTACGAGGCCCAGGTCTTTCTCGCCTCGCGGGGGCGCATGAAGACCCGCAATATCCAGGGTGGCTTTGCCATGATCAGGCTGATCGCCCCCGACTTCGTCTAGAACCTTCGCTAAGGTCGGTTAGGCTGCGGCCGGCGGTTGTTCGTCGACCGCAGCGGCGTCGAAATGGCGCAGCTGCCCGTCGAGGGTGATCACCGTCCACGCGCCGCCGCTGTCGCAGGCCTTGACGAGGCAGGGGAGCGGCGGCGCCTCTTTGAGCCGCAAGGCGCAGGGTTCGTCGACGTTCTTGCCGACGATGCTGGTGAAGTTTCTGGTGGCGGCGAGGGCCTTGAACTCGCGTATCACGTCCTCTAGCTCCACGATGCGCTGGTATTCTTCGGGGTCGACGGCCCTGATCTCTTCGCGCAGGTCCTCGATTTCCTTCTTTTTGGCGGCGATGAGGCGGATAGTGTCTTCTATGGCCGCTTTGTCCGCCGAGGGGATGGAGAAGAGAATCTGTTTGTGGATTTCCACATCCGCTTCGATATAGTTGATCTTCTTGAGGAGGTCCTGGGCGGTGGCTGTCATCGGTCTATCCCGGTTGAGGCTGCAGTGGTGCGCCTGGCGGTGAAGTAGCGGTCTTTAGCGGCGATAGCCGCTTTGGCAGGCTTCGGGCAGTGGCGCACTGGCTCTGCGTGCCGCCCCCCGGGCGGCCCTGCCGTTCATCAGCCCTGGTAGAGTGTCTCGGCTATATCCCGCAAGTCGGCGTTGATGGTGGCCTTGCGCAGTATGTCGAGCATATTCGGCAATTGCTGTGGACCGTCGAAGAGAATATCGGCCGCACCGCGTTTGTCAAGCACCATATAGCCCGCGCGGCGCAGGGTGTGACAGGCGGCGGCCATATCGTCGACGACGATGCCGAGCACGGTGAAGTCCCCCATGGAGTAGAGGGGCAGGTCGAGACCTGCGAGAAACTCCTCGCGGCAGCGCCAGTCGTCGGCAAGAAGGGTGATGGTGCGCTTCATGGTGGCTCATTGGAAGGAATAGTGTCGGTCCTCTTTCTCCCCCCCGCAGGAGGGTCATTGCTCTTTGATAAGGTCCTTTGCCTCGGGCGACAAGGCATCAGCCTCCTGCATGTGAATTTTCCTCTTCCGCAAATAAAGGTCTAGGCAAGAGCGTCGCCGCTCTCTATCATGAAG
>JANJUM010000094.1 GCA_024710585.1 Desulforhopalus sp. | reverse complement strand
GAAGCGGGAGAGGTCGAGGTACTCGGAAAAGACCTGCACGGCAAGGCGTTTCTCCGCTGTGAACACCTCGTTGAGCCCCTTCTCGACATCCTCGGTGGCGGGGAAATCGCGGGTGACCGAGTAGAGCACCACCACCCGCTTGTCGCCTTCGCCCCGCGCCGCGGGCGCGGTCGCGGCGGCGGCCACCCCGGACAGCAACAGGGCGGCGCAGAACAGGAACGAGGTGCACAGGGCGAGCGAGGAGGCCCTGTCTCTTTTCGGCGAACGTGCCATTTGACTCTCTCCTCCGAAGCGGGGAAGCGCGACGCGCAGTGGGTAGTGTAGCCGACGGAGGCATCGTGACGAAACGGAAAATGCCCCCGGGAAAAAGAATGGCGGTCTCCGTATCGCGATCCCGCCACCCCGCCCTTACTGTGGCGGTCTCCATGGCAACAGCGGGAGGGGAATCGGCGACAAGGCCGACTCCCCTCCCCGTTCACGCCCGGGGGCTGCCCACGCTCACTCGATCTCCTCGAGGCTCTTGCCGCCGGTCCGTTTCCCCCACAGCAGCAGCGGGATCATCGGCAAAAAGAAGAGCACGGCCACCGAAGTGAAGATGCCGAGGAAGCCGTAGGCCTGATGGATCATGGGAATGAGCGGCTGGGAGGCCGAAACCGAGAGACGGGCCAGACCGTTGTGGAAGCCGGTGGCGGTATTGCGCATCCGCGTCGGATAGGATTCGGCGGTGTAGGAGAAGAGGCTGAAGTTGACCGCCATATTGACGACGGTGACGATGAAACCGAACAGGGTCAGCAGCGTCAGCCCCTTGACGTTGCCGAAGACGAAGGCGAAGACCGCCGCCAGGCAACCGAGGACGATGATCGGTATCTTGCGCCCACCAAGGTCGGAGACCAGGGAGTTGATGAAGCAGCCGACCGGAACGCCGATGCTGATGATGGTCATGGCGGTCAGAGTCTCCTCCACCGTGAAGCCAAGCATCTTGAGGAGCTGCGTCGTCCAGGTGGTAAGGAGGAAGCCGGCCGGGGTAATGCAGATGAAGAGAAGCATGAGCAGGCAGGTGCGGCCGATATACTTCCTGGTAAACATGCCGGTCAGCACCTCCAGCACCGAGATCTTCGGCTGCACCTGCGCGGCGGCGGCGGAGAGATCGATATCCTTGCCGGTGAGAGAGGCGACCACCTCCTCGGCCTCCGCGATACGGCCATGGGCCACCAGCCAGCGCGGCGACTCCTTGAGATATTTCAGGCCAAGGGCGAAGGCCACCAGGCCGATGCCGCCGGCATAGAAGATATACCGCCAGGCTTCCTCGGACATGGGAATGACCAGGCGGCAGATCAGCGCCACCACCGGCACCGCGCAGAAGCCGATGGCCGCCACCCGCCCCTGCCACATGCCGCGGGTCTCGCAGGGCGCCATCTCGGCGATATAGGCCTGGGAGGTGACCATCATGCAGAACACCCCGAACCCGGTCAGGGCGCGGAACAGGGTGAAGACCACGAAGTTATCCGTATAGCCGGTGATGATCGACGAGACCGAGAAGATGATGATCGAGGCGAGAAAGGTTTTGCGGCGGCCGATGAAGTCGGAAACGATACCGCCGACGAAACCGCCCGAGGTCATGCCGATGAAGTACCAGAAAAGTATGGTGGCGATGTCGGTGGGTTTCAGGCCCCAGGATTTGGACAAGGCCGGGGCGATGAAGCCGAAGTTCCAGTTATCGAACTGCTCGAAGAAATAGGCGGCCATGATGAGGAAGAAGAGCAGCCGGTGCACGCCACGCACCGGCAGGCCGTCGAAATAGTTATTGCTGAAACGCCCTTCCCGCCGCTCCGCGCTGCTGTCGATGACGCAAGCGATACTGTCGCCTTGGTGGTATTGCATGGGTTTTCCCCTCCTCTGGGGTGATGGTCGCCTTGTCTGTTGCGGCGTGCTGCGTCAGCCTGACCCGGTTCTTCCCGTTTGGCCCAGGTCCAGGACCGACGACGGCCTCGCTGGCGGCGGGCCGGCAAGCCTGCCGGCCCGCCGCCGCGCATGTAGATTCTGTCAGTCCCCCGCTGGCGCGGGGGGATGCAAGGGAAGGCCCTTACGGGCAGCAGATCGAGACGCCGGTCTGGTACTTGCGATCGTTGATGATCAGCTTGACGGTGAACATGCCGTGCAGGCCCAGCTTGCTGATATGGATCTTGATGTCGCGCTCGTCCTTCTCGAGGAAGGCCCCGGAACACATCGCCAGGTGCCAGCTGGCCGAGGTATTGAGGAAGTAGTGGTGCCTCTCGTCGCCGCTCTCCAGGCAGAGCATGGCCAGGGTGCCCTTTTCGAACTTGCCGTGGAAGACGAAGCGGTCCTCGTCTTCCTCTATGAGCAGGTTATGGAAACTGGGCGGCAGCTCGAAGACTTCTTCCGCCTCGGGGACGGTGTCGAACTCCTCGGTGACCTCGAGACTGCCGAGGAGCCGGCCCTCGCCGAGCAGCAGGTTGTCGCCGCCGTGATAGAGCGGCAGCTTTTCGGCACGGTAGAAGTTGCCCTCGGTCTCCAGCTGATAGAGCACTATGCCATCCTTTTCCTCGACGGTGATCGAGCGCAGCTCCGCCTTGGGGTCCTTCATGTCGAGGAAGGCGCCCAGGGAGGGCGAGGCGTAGCCGTGCTCGCGGCCGATGCCGCCGGAGTGGATCATGTAGTGCCCTTCGCCGTAGTACTCGACGTTGCAGATGTAGGGGCTGAAGAACTCGGCCCCGCGCTCCTTGCCGTATTGCCAGACCTGCTCGATCTCCATCTTCGCGGTATCGATGCGGTAGCGCACACCGCGGGAGAAGTTGTCGCGGTTGGCGATATACTTGTCCTTGACCTTGGCCCGATACTGGCCGTTGTCGAAGCACATGACGTCGCCGTCGGGGCAGACGACGCAGGCATGCTGCTCGTACTGCCAGTCGAAGTTGGCCACGTCGCCGACCGGCGTGAAGAAATACTTGTCGACCATCTCCTGTGGCCAGCCCTCGGGGTCGCCGATGATCCAGTTGAGGGCGCCGCTCTCATAGTCGATGTTGATGATCGCGTCCTGGTGGCGGCCGGAGAGGGTCAGGCTGTTGCTGCCCTTGTCGTACCAGACGGCGTTGTTATGGAACCAGTCATGGGCGTCCTGGGACCCGGAGCCGCCGACATCCATGGGCAGGACACGGCGATAGTCCCAGGTCTTCTTGATGGCGCCGGTGTTCCGGTCGAGCAGCACGCACATGTCCTCGACGGTGTCGCGGGAAAAATCCTGGGTCAGGGCGAGGAGGTCGCCGTTGTCCATCTCGAAGTGGTCGTGGTGGTAGTTGCCCGGCATGCGGTACTCTTTGTAGATCTTGCCGAGGAGGTTGATCTCGATCAGGCCGGTGCAGTTGTAGGGCATGTGGCAGAAGCGGCTCGAGCCGGTGACGATATTGCCGTTCTTCATGCGCTTGATGTCGAACATGGTGTTCTCGGTCAGCAGCCAGCGGATATCGCCCTTGTAGTCGTAGGCGGTGGGCAGGTTCTTGCCGGCCGGGGAGAGGAACATGATGGCATCACCAAGATAGTCGAGGGAGGCCTGGACGTTGAGGCAGCGGCATACCTCCGCCGGCAGTTTGCCGGTGCGGATGGTCAGGGTGGTGGTCCGCCCGTCGGGGAGGGCGATGCTCACCGTGTTGGCGAAGTCCTCGTAAAGGCCGAGGACCGGAAGAAAATGCTCGGTGGCGGCCTTGAAGGTGTGGCTGAGGTTTTCCCGCTCGTAACGCCGGCCATGGACGGTCAGCGTCGGCGCCAGCGCCTCGCTGGTGGTGAACATGACCAGGGCGCAGAGGGGGTTGATGAGGTAGGGGTTGAGCACCACCTGCGGCTGCGCGAAGGTCGGCTTCTCGGCCGCGAACGCGGCGAGAAACTCCGTTTCGGCACGGTTCTGGCGGGTGATGAGATGGTCCTCACTGATGTAGCGGATCTTGTTGCTCATTGCTGGGTCTCCTTAGGCAAGCGCCTCGATGGCTGAGATGATGGCGGGTTTCTGTTTGAGCCCTTCCAGGCGGCTGACTTCCCTGCCCTCCTTGTAGAAGAGCATGGTGGGGAAGCCCTTGACGCCGAGCCGCTCCTTCAGCTCGCGGTTCTCGTCGAAATCGACGATGTAGATGGGAAACTCGGGTTTTTGCCTGGCGATGTCCTTGAGAACGAAGGAGAGCATCTTGCACGGCCCGCAGGTCTTGGAATAGAACTCGATCATTTTCGCTTCTTTCTCATCGAGCGCCTCGTATTCCTGTTCATTGATTTCGCTGATCATCGTAGTGTCCTCATGTTTTGCATGACTCGACGTAGGAGGCGGCGCTGTTGGCAGCCACCGCCCCATCGGAACAGGCGGTGACAATCTGCCTGAGGTGTTTGACGGTGATGTCTCCGGCGCCGAAGATGCCGGGGACTTTGGTGCGCATGCGGGCGTCGGCCTCGATGCAGCCGGTGCGGTCGACGATGCCCAGCGAGGCGAACGCCTGGGAAGAGGCCTGGAAGCCGATGTATTCGAAGACGCCATCGCAGGCCACGTGGCGCTCGGTGGCATCCTCCCTGGTCGACCTGAAACGCACCCCGCCAAGCCGCTCCTCGCCGGTGAACTCGAGGACTTCCTGGTAGGGGTAGATGGTGACATTGGGCAGCCGGCGCAGCTGGTCGCAGGCCTTGGGGTCGGCGGTGAGGTCGAACATGGTGACGACGGTCAGCCTGGTGCAGATGCCCGCCAGGTAGAGGGACTCCTCCACCGCCGAGTTGCCCCCGCCGATGACCACCACCTCCTTGTCGCGGTACTGGGCGCCGTCGCAGATAGCGCACCAGCTGATGCCGTTGGCCGCCCAGCGCTCTTCCCCCGGCACGCCGAGGCGGCGCGGCACGGTGCCCGTGGCGAGGATGACCGCCCTGGCCCTGTAGACGGCATTGTCCTCCTCGCAGATGACCGCCTTCAGCTCGCCCTCGTCGCGGACGTCGATCACCGTGCGGTAGTCGAACTCGACGCCAAGTTCCTGGGTATGCTCGAACATCTTGATGGCCAGTTCGGCGCC